>NZ_JBRCUV010000038.1:0-74328 GCF_053498235.1 Thermodesulfobium sp. | reverse complement strand
AGAGATGGTAATGCCTGGAGATAACATAAACATGGTAGTAGAGCTTATATCTCCAGTAGCAATTGAAGAAGGACTTCGCTTTGCAATACGTGAAGGCGGCAGAACTGTTGGTGCTGGCGTAGTCACAAAGATGATTGAATAGTTGGTGATGATAATGCGTCAAAAAATTAGAGTTAAGATAAAATCTTACGACCACAGGACGTTAGACCAATCGGTAAAAAGAATAGTTGATACTGTTCAAAGAACAGGGGCCTCAGTGCACGGTCCAATTCCGCTTCCTACAAGGCGTGAGTTGTTTTGTGTAATTAGATCTCCTCATATAGACAAAGATTCGCAAGAACATTTTGAAGTTTTAACTCACAAGAGACTAATTGATATAGTTGATCCTACACCTAGAACTATGGACGCTTTAAGAGACCTAGATTTACCCGCAGGAGTTGATATAGAGGTAAAGGTGTAAGAGAGGAGGAAAACTCGCAATGGGTAAGATGTTTATGGGTTTAGTTGGAAAAAAAATAGGGATGACAAGCTACATTACACCGTCTGGTGTGATACCCGTTACAGTAGTACAGGCTTTAAAGGGAACTGTTGCTGATAAGAGGACTGCTGAAAAGGATGGATATGAGGCAATAAGGGTGGCCTTTCAAGAGTGTTCCGAAAGAAAATTGAACAAGCCCCAGTTAGGATTGTTTAAAAAGTTTTCCTTAAAACCACACAAGAAGATCGTTGAGTTTCAAAATAGTAACTTTAATGTGGGCGATACGCTAGATATATCTATGTTTTCTGTTGGCGATAGCATTAACGTTACAGGTATTACGAGAGGTTTTGGTACTGCTGGTACTATAAAAAGATGGAAATTTCAAAGAGGGCCAATGAGTCACGGTTCAAAAAATATCAGGAAAATTGGTTCAACAGGAGTAGGCACAGGGATGAGCAAGATTATAAAGGGCAAGAAAATGCCAGGTCATATGGGTAACGTTAAAAGAACTGTTAAGAACATTTCGATTGTTGACCTCTTGCCTGAAGACTATCTCGTGGTTCTTAAAGGCTCTATTCCTGGGCATAAGAACTCCTTTGTTATCCTGTACAAAGGAGGAAATGCATGATTTCTGTATATGATTTGAATGGAAATAAGGTTAAAGAGATTGAATCGTATTTAAACGATGTAAAGGATAATTCACATGTTATTTATATGCAGGTTGTAAGGGAACTTGCTACGGCCAGATCTGGCAGTGCGTGTACTAAAACTCGAGGAGAAGTAAGGGGCGGTGGTAGAAAACCATATGCCCAAAAACATACTGGTAGAGCAAGGCACGGGTCAATTCGCTCCCCTATATGGAGAAAAGGTGGAATTACATTTGGGCCAAAACCAAGAAAATATACTTATGCCCTACCAAAAAGGGTTATAAAAACTTCTAGAGATATTGCAATCAAAGATCTGATTGATAATGATAGATTTATAGTTGTTGAGAATCTTTCAAATATTGAACCTAAAACAAAGTTTGCTGTAGACTTTGTAAAAAAACTTCCTGGAGAAAATTGTAAGAGTTTGGTAATCTTAGATGACTATTTTGAAAACGTTATACGCGCTTTTGCAAACCTCCCAAACTTTAAAATTGTTGATGTTAATAATTTAAAGGTAGTTGACATTCTGTGGTCAGAGAGGGTTATTTTGACCCCTGAGGCATTAGAGTGTTTGCAAAGTTGGAGGTGATAGAATATGTTTGATCCATATCGCTATGTAATTAAACCTGTTGTTACTGAAAAGAGTACAGATTTAGCAGGAAAGTATAACCAATATACATTTATTGTTAGTAAAGATGCCAACAAAACATCTATAAAAATGGCTATAGAAGAAATTTTTAAAGTTAAGGTAAAGGACCTGAAAATAATTAATGTCAAAGGTAAACCTAAAAGAATGGGAAGAAATATTGGTTTAACCTCTTCTTTTAAAAAAGCCATTATAACTCTAATGCCAGGAAATAAGATCGAGATCTTTGAAGGCGTTCAATAGGGAGGTTAAAGAATATGCCTATTAAAAGCTATAAGCCATATACTGCAAGTAGAAGATTTATGACTGTTTCTTCTTTTGAAGATCTATCTAAAAATAAACCAGAAAAATCACTTGTAAAGGGTTTGATAAAAACTGGTGGAAGAAATAACTTTGGGAGAATTACTTCAAGATTTCGCGGTGGTGGCCACAAACGTTTGTATAGACAAATTGATTTTAAAAGGGATAAAGATGGAATTGAAGCAAAGGTAGTTTCCATTGAATATGATCCAAATAGAAGTGCAAGAATTGCCCTTTTAAGTTATAAAGATGGTGAAAAGAGATATATTATATCTCCTGAAGGATTAAAGGTTGGACAAAAGGTACTATCTGGTCCTGATGCGGATATAACAGTAGGGTCTTGTTTACCTCTTAAATATATACCTTTGGGCACTATTGTGCATAATATAGAGCTTTATCCTGGCAAAGGAGGCCAGCTCGTGCGTTCTGCCGGTACTGGCGCCCAAATCATGTCTAAAGAAGGTAACATGGTAAGTTTAAGGATGCCTTCGGGTGAAGTTAGATTCGTTAATAGTCAATGTAAGGCGACAATTGGACAGGTTAGTAATCTTGATCACGAAAACGTTTCCATTGGTAAGGCTGGTAGAAGCAGATGGTTGGGAAGAAGGCCACATAACAGAGGCGTTGTAATGAATCCTGTAGATCATCCACATGGTGGTGGAGAAGGTAAAGCTCCTATTGGGCATCCTGGTCCCTTAACCCCATGGGGTAAGCCAACTTTGGGGTATAAGACAAGGAAGAGACATAAATCATCTGATAAGTATATCCTTCGCAGGAGAAATAAATAATGTTTTGTATAAGGAGAGGATAATTATGGGACGTTCGAGCAAAAAGGGTCCTTATGTCCACCCGAAGCTTTTGAAGAAAGTGCACGAAATGAATAAAACAGGAGAAAAAAAGGTTATAAAGGTGTGGTCAAGAGCTTCCGTTATTATTCCAGAAATGGTTGGTCATACCTTTGCAGTGCATAATGGGAAAAAACACGTTCCAATTTACCTAACTGAGGCTATGGTTGGTCATCGTTTGGGAGAGTTTGTCCCGACAAGGACTTTTAAAGGTCATCCAGGTCATAGTGCAGTTGAGCGTTCTTGATATTTAGGTATAGGAGGAAATTATGGAAGTTCGAGCTGTATCAAAATATGTTCGAATATCACCGAAAAAGGTGCAAGAAATTATCCACTTGCTTCCTGGAAAACAAGTAGATGTTGCTTTAAATAATTTAAGCGTTATGCCTCACAAAGCAGCCCGTATACTTTACAAAATAACAAAATCTGCTGTAGCAAATGCAGAGAACAATTTTAATCTTGACAGGAAAAATTTAGTTATTTCTAAGGCTTTTGCTGATAAAGGACCGAGCATGAAAAGGTTTACTCCAAGAGCATATGGACGTGCCTTTCCAATATTAAAGAGAACTTCTCATATTACTGTGGTTGTAGGTACTGTTGAATCTAAACACAAAGGAGGCAAACGATAAGTGGGTCAAAAAGTACATCCAAATGGGTTAAGAGTTGGAATAACAAAGGATCACGTTGCGCACTGGTTTGCCCCGAAATCTAATTTTGGTCCTGATCTTGTGCAGGATTCTAAGATAAGAGAATTTGTTAAAAAAGAACTTAGTGGTGCGTTTGTTTCAAAGATATTAATTGAAAGAAGAGGATCAAAGGGTCAAGAAAGAATAAAGGTAATAGTTAGAACTGCAAGACCAGGGATGGTAATCGGACGTGGTGGACAGGGCAGAGAGATATTGAGAAAAAAGCTTGTAGATGAATTTAAATCTAATATTGAAGTTGACGTTGAAGATATTCCGGTTCCTGATCTTGATGCACAATTGATCGCTGAAAATGTTGCTTCGCAGATAGAGAAAAGAGTGACATTTAGAAGGGCGATGAAGCAGGCGATTTTTAGAGCAAGAAGATCGGGTGCTAAGGGAATAAAAATCATGGTAAGCGGTAGGCTCGGTGGAGCTGAAGTAGCAAGAAGCGAATGGCTCAGAGAGGGCAGAGTACCTCTTCAAACGTTAAGGGCAGATATAGATTATGGGTTTGCTGAAGCCCACACTATATATGGCATAATTGGTGTAAAAGTTTGGCTTTACGTTAATGATTTTTCTGAACACGCAAAATTTGCTTCGCCTGTAATACCGGTTGCTACTAACGTAAAACACGATAATTTGCCCTTAGAGGAAGGAGATATTGGCCATGATGATGCCTAAAAGGACAAAGTGGAGGAAGCCTCATCTTTTTTTCCCCAGAAGAGTGGCTAAAAGAGGAACAAAGCTATTACACGGAGATTATGGTTTAGTTGCTTTAGAGGGTGGATTTATTTCTGCCAATCAAATAGAAGCTGCGCGTAGAGTTTTGGCTAGGAGTTTTAAGAAAGTAGGTAAAGTTTGGATTAGAATATTTCCTCAACTGGCTGTTACCTCTAAACCAGAAGAGGTAAGAATGGGCGGAGGAAAGGGCTCTCCTGAGACTTGGATGGCTGTTGTAGATCCTGGTAAGATAATGTTCGAGGTAGGCGGTGGAGTTGAGCCGTCTATTGCTAGAGAGGCGCTTAAACAAGCCCAATATAAACTGTCTATCAAGACTAAGATTATTGAGGCCGATAAGGGTGGTGACAACTCATGAGCTATAAAGAGTCAGAAGAAATAAAGGAATTGTCTTCTATGGATGTTGAAACCTTAGAGAAAAAACTTTTAGAAGCTAGACGTGAGTTGTTCAATTTTAGATTTCAACAGGCAACAAGGCAGTTGACGAATACCTCTAAAATTAAGGATACAAAAATAAGAATTGCAAGAATTTTAACCCTCTTGGCCGAAAAGAAAAGAGGTGTTAGATAATGAAAAAGCGTCTAAAGGGAGAAGTAATTTCTAATAAAATGGATAAAACTGTAATAGTAAGAGTGGTTGAACACGAGAAACACCCGCTTTATAAAAAGACAATTAAAGTCTATGCTAAATTTAAAGCTCATGATGAAAAGAATAATTGTAAAATTGGTGATACTGTTGTGATAGAGGAATGTAGGCCAATAAGTAAGGAAAAAAGATGGCGTGTCGTAGAAATTGTTTCGAGCAAGGAGGAAAATAACGATGCTTTGCGTTCAATCGAGACTTAATGTGGCTGATAACACAGGTGCGAAGAAAGTAATGATTATTAGAATATTGGGAAAAAGCATGAGCAAATATGCTGGAGTGGGAGATGTAGTTGTTGGGGTAGTAAAGGTGGCTCAACCTCATGGCATTGTTAAGAAATCCGATATTGTTAAGGCAGTTATAGTGAGAACTCATAAAGAGATTAAAAGACCCGATGGATCTGTAATAAGATTTGATGATAATGCGGCTGTAATAATTGACAACCAGGGGAATCCTAGAGGCACAAGGGTTTTTGGTCCTGTAGCTAGAGAGTTGAGAGACAAAAATTATATGAAAATTATTTCTTTGGCTCCGGAGGTCTTATGAAAAGCAAATTGGTTAAAAAAGTTAAATTAAGCGTTGTGAAAGGTGATACTGTATTGATATTATCTGGTAAAGATAAAGGCAAACAAGGTAAAATTATCAAATCAATTCCAGATAAGAAGATGGTAGTAGTTGAAGGAGCAAATATTGTAACAAGACATACAAAACCCAGTGCCAAAGGACGTGGAGGAATTCAGAAGATTCCAGCTCCACTTTCTGTTTCTAAGGTTATGTTGATATGCCCGAAATGTAAAAAACCAACAAGAGTAAAACATAAGATTGATTCTGAAGGTACTAAGCATCGTTACTGTTCACATTGCAATGAAGTGTTTAGTTAGGAGGTCCTTATGAAAGCAAGGTTAAAGGAATTATACGATTCAAAAGTTGTGCCTTATTTAAAAGACAAGTTTTCATATAAGAATATTATGGAGGTGCCAAAACCTGTAAAGGTTGTTATAAATATTGGTTTAGGTGAAGCTGTTCAAAATGCTAAGGCAATAGACGCAGCTACAGAAGATCTTAGAGTGATTAGCGGTCAAAAGCCTATTATTAGAAGGGCAAAAAAATCTATAGCTGCTTTTAAAATTAGACAAGGAATGCCTATTGGACTAAAGGTAACCTTACGTGGGCAAAGGATGTACTATTTTTTAGATAAACTTTTTAACATTGCTTTTCCAAGAATAAGAGATTTTAAGGGATATTCTGATGACCATTTTGATGGCAGAGGGAATATAACGATAGGCTTAAGTGAACAGCTTGTTTTTCCTGAGATTGAATATGATAAGATCGATAAAATTAGAGGGATGAACATTACTATCGTGACCACAGCAAAAACTGATAAAGAAGCCAAAGAATTACTTGCTGCGCTTGGCTTTCCTTTTAGAAAGAGCTAATATAAAAATGTTTTTTTGTTTAAAAGTTTACCTTAAAGAAGGAGTGAAATAGTTGGCGCGAAAGGGTTTATTAGAAACTTGGAAAAAGCCACCAAAATTTTCGACTCGGCAAAAGAACCGTTGTCTTTTGTGCGGGAGACCACATGCATATTATCGTAAATTTGGTCTGTGTAGAATCTGTTTAAGAAAGATGGCTTATGAAGGTGTGATACCTGGTATTAGGAAAGCGAGCTGGTAAGGGAGGTTTATATGCATACTGATCCGATATCCGATATGTTAATAAGGTTAAAAAATGCCAATAATGCAAAGCAGGATTTTTTTACACTTCCTGCTTCTAAAGAGAAAGAATCGATTTTGCAAATCTTAAAGCAGGAAAATTTTATTGAGGATTACGAAAGAATAAAGTCTAATCCGCAAGATATTTTTAGGGTAAAACTTAGATATATTAATGGTAAAAGAGTTATTAGAGACGTAAAGAAAGTCAGTAAACCAGGACTAAGGGTTTATGTTGGGAAAAACGATATTCCAAGAGTCTTAGGTGGTTTTGGTTTGGCGATTCTCTCTACGACTAAAGGCATAATGAGCGATCGAAGAGCTAGAAAAGAGGGAATTGGCGGAGAATTGTTATGTATGGTTTGGTAGAAATTATTATTCAAATTAAAAGCTAGGATAAATATATGATTATAAGATTTTGGTTTTATTTATTTGTAAAGGCAGGTGATTGATTTTGTCTCGAATTGGGAAAAAACCTATCGCTATCCCAAAAGGAGTTAATATTGACTTAAACGCTAACTTGATAAAGGTAAGTGGGCCCTTAGGAGAACTACACCAAATTTTGCCTCCAGAAATAGAAGTCAAAGCACATGACAATCAACTTGAAGTTCAAAGGAAAAGTGATTCTAAAAGGGCAAGGGCTTTCCACGGATTGTTTAGGACGTTGATCGCTAATATGATTATAGGTGTTTCCGAGGGCTTTAAGAAAGGTCTTGAATTGGTAGGAACTGGTTATAGGGCACAATTACAAGGAGACAAGCTAGTAATGCAATTGAGACAATCTCATCCAGTAGAATTTGCTGCGCCAAGAGAAATTAAGTTTGAGTTGGAAGGCACTAATAAAATTTGGGTGAAAGGTATTAGCAAAGAGCTTGTAGGCCAAGTTGCTGCAAACATTCGCAAATCACTTCCTCCTGATTCTTACAAAGGCAAGGGTATTCGTTATATAGGAGAGGTTTTGCATCTCAAACCTGGAAAAGCTGGAACAAAGAAATAGAGGAGGCTTATTGTGATAAAAGAAAAAACAAGATTAGAAGGAAGAAAAATAAGACAAAAGAGAACCAGAAAGAAGGTTTTTGGTACTAAAGAAAGACCTAGACTTTCTGTTTTTAGAAGTCTTAATCACATTTATGCTCAAATTATCGATGATACAGAAGGTAGAACTCTTGTAAGCGCATCTTCGTTGGATCCTGAAATTAGAAATTCTTTATCGGGCAATAAAAAAGAAAAATCTAAGGTTGTAGGTTCGCTTATTGCCAAAAGAGCACTCGAGAAGGGAATAGATAAAGTAGTTTTTGATAGAGCAGGATATAAATATCATGGTCGTGTAGCGCTTTTAGCAGAAGCTGCAAGAGAAGCCGGACTAAAGTTTTAGTGAGGAGGAAAATATGTCAAATAGATTGCAACACTCTTTAGAAGACGTTGCTCTTCAAGAGCGTGTTATTGAAGTAAAAAGAGTAGCCAGAGTAGTTGCTGGTGGTAAAAGGCTAAGATTTAGAGCTGTTGTAGTTGTAGGTAATGGGCAGGGTAAAGTTGGTGTTGGAGTTGGAAAGGCACAAGAGGTACCTTCGGCCGTGAGAAAAGCAGTAGAAAAGGCGAAGAAAAATCTTATAGATGTTCCAATGAGAGGAGATACTATTCCTGTTTTTATCCAGTCTAGGTTTGGTGCATCTAGTGTGATTTTAAGACCTGCTGTCCCTGGAACTGGAATAATTGCTGGAACAACAGTCCGTGCAATACTTGAGTTAGCTGGCTATAAGGATGTGCTTACAAAGGTAATTGGATCTACCAACACACTTAATACCGTTTTAGCTACCATAAACGGACTCCAAGATATTAATAATTCTATCCTCCTTTCAAAAATGAGAAAGGGAGTGACTAGTAATGAATAGTCTTTCAAACCTAAAACCAAATCATGGCGCTATAAAAGAACCTAAGAGAGTAGGAAGAGGTAGGAGTTCTGGACATGGCAGGACATGTGGAAGAGGACAGGCCGGTCAAAATTCACGTTCTGGAGGAGGAGTAAGACCTGGTTTTGAGGGTGGCCAAATTCCTCTTTATAGAAGGCTCCCAAAATGGAAAGGTTTTAAGAACGTCCTTTTCAAAAAGACTTATGAAGTAGTAAATATTTCTAAGCTTGCCGACTTAAGTGCAGGAACAGTAGTAACTCCAGAATTTTTACAGGATAAAGGATTGGTTAATAAAGGTGCTTTGATAAAAATTTTAGGTAATGGCGAAATTAACGTTCCTTTAACAGTAAAGGCTCACAAATTTAGTTCATCTGCCAAAGAAAAAATAGAAAAATGTGGTGGAACTGTTGAGGTGTTATTGTGATAGACAGTGTTTTGGGAGCAATGAACTTTGGGGATTTGCGAAATAAAGTAATTTTTACAATACTTATGATTGTTTTGTTTAGATTTGGAACTCACATTCCTGTTCCTGGTATAAATCACGAAATAGTTTCGAGAATTATTGAACAAACAGGTATACTGGGTTTTCTTGACCTGTTTGCGGGAGGAGCGCTTGCAAAGTTTTCGATCTTTGCAATGGGAATAACCCCATACATTAACGCTTCAATTATTATTCAATTACTTACCCCAATTGTTCCGAAAATGCAGGCTATGCAAAAGGAGGGCGAGTCGGGAAGAAAGGCTTTAGCCCAATATACTAGATATTTAACAGTTGTGCTTGCTGCCCTTCAAGGAATAGCTATGACTTTTGTTCTTTCTTCTGCAATTCCAGTATTTACTCCTTTTAATATAGTAACTACTGTAATAGTCTTAACTGCTGGTTCTGTTTTTTTGATGTGGATGGGCGAATTGATAACAGAAAAAGGAATTGGAAATGGAGCGTCACTTTTAATTTTTATAGGCATTATTTCAAGATTACCTCTATATTTTGGGCAAACCTTCTCCCTTTTAATGATAGGAGATATAAACTTGTTGCAAGTTATCGCATTATTTGCAATTTTTTGCCTGGCTATTATTGCAATTGTCTGGATTCAATTGGCAGAAAGAAAGATCCCAATTCACTATGCAAAAAAGGTTGTCGGACGAAAGGTTTATGGAGGACAAACCTCTTATTTGCCTTTAAGGCTTAATACTGCAGGTGTTTTGCCGATTATATTTGCTGTATCAATTTTGATGTTGCCAAATACCATTTTTGGTTTCTTAAGAGGGATTCCTTCTGTTCAAAACCTTGCTATATATCTTTCTACTTTTTTTTCACCGGAGTCGGTTGTTTATAATGTCATTGAATTTTTTCTGATCATATTTTTTTCATTTTTCTATACTGCAATTATTTATAATCCTGTTGAACTTGCGAGTAATTTGAAAAAATATGGCGGTTTTATTCCTGGTATTAGGCCTGGGAAGCCAACTTCTGAATACTTTGATAGAGTTTTGACAAGAATTACAACTTTGGGCGGTTTATTCCTGGGTTTTATTGCTTTGATCCCAGCTCTTTCAGAGCTTTTAACAAAGGTAACCACATTTAGAGGTTTGGGAGCAACCGCACTTCTTATTGTTGTAGGTGTAGCCCTTGACACAATAAGACAAATTCAAGCGCAGTTAATGGCAAAACAGTATGAGCATCTTATCAAGTAGAGCTAGAAAGATATATATTAAATCAAAAGAAGATATAAAGGCTTTGAGAAAGGCAGGCCGAGTTGTAGGAAAACTTTTGTATGAGATATCTGAGATTATTAAGCCTGGAATTTCTACTTATGAGCTTGAGAAGTTTGCCGAAACCTTTTTTGAGAAAGAAAATGCTATACCTGCTTTTAAGAATTACAAGCCTTATTTTTCTGCAAAGCCCTTTCCGGCTATACTTTGCACCTCAATTAATGATGAAGTTGTTCACGGTATCCCCTCTAAGAAAAGGATACTTAAAGAGGGTGATATTTTGAAAATTGATGTTGGTTCTATAGTTGATGGTTGGTGTGGAGATAGTGCGAGAACTTACCCGGTAGGCAATATCTCATCGGATGCTAAACTTCTTTTAGAAGTTACAGAAAAGTCTTTATATATTGGAATTGATCGGGCAGTTGTTGGAGGTCATATTTCAGATATTGGTGCTGCTATTCAAAGATTTGTCGAAGCTTTTGGATTTTCTCCTGTTAGAGAGCTTTCAGGTCATGGGATTGGTAGGAAAGTCCACGAGGAGCCTTATGTGCCAAACTTTGGAGATTATGGTCAGGGTCCAAAATTTATTGAGGGAATGACTATATGTATCGAACCGATGATTAATGCTGGAAGCTATGAGGTAGTTTTGGCAAAAGATGGCTGGACTGTAACTACTAAAGATAGATCACTTTCAGCTCACTTTGAGCACATGATTGCGATAACAAAGGATGGACCTGTAATTCTCTCTTCATGGGGAGGTGATGAAACTGGCTAAAGAAGAGGCTATTGAAGTCGAAGGGGTTATATTGGAAGCGTTGCCTAATGCAATGTTTAGAGTTGAACTTGAGACTGGCCATGTAGTTTTGGCTTATGTTTCTGGTAAAATGAGGATGAATTTTATCAAGATAGTTCCTGGCGATCGCGTTAAAATAGAGCTTTCTCCTTATGACCTCACAAGAGGTCGTATTATTTATAGAATGAAATAGAAATTTGCTATTAGGAGGCCGATATGAAGGTTCGCGCATCAGTTAAGAAGATATGTGAGAAATGTAAGATTATTAAGCGTAAAGGGATTGTAAGGGTAATTTGTGAAAATCCTCGCCATAAACAGCGACAAGGATAAGGAGGTTAGTTAATGGCTAGAATTGCTGGAGTAGACTTGCCAGAGAACAAGAAAGCATGGGTTGCATTAACCTACATTTATGGAATAGGAAAACCCCTAGCTTTTAAGATCCTTAATACTACTGGAGTGGATCCTGAAAAAAGAATAAAGGACTTATCTGAAGACGAGATAATAAAATTAAGGGATGAAGTAGAAAAGAATTACAAAGTAGAAGGCGATCTAAGACGAGAAGTAGCCCAAAATATACGTAGATTAATTGATTTGGGCACATATAGAGGTTTAAGACATAGAAGAGGCCTTCCTGTCAGGGGACAAAGAACTAGAACAAATGCGAGAACAAGAAAAGGTCCCAAACGCTTAATTGGTGCAAAAAAGAAAAAATAAAAGGTTTTTTAACTAATTCTAAGGAGGTATTGAGTTGGCAAGAAAGGGTAAAGCGCAAACACAAACCCGAGTGAAGAAAAAGGAAAAGAAGAACGTATTGTATGGGATAGCTCACATTCATTCAACCTTTAATAATACTATTATAGCAATTTCAGATAAACAAGGTGCCCTGATATCTTGGGGCAGTGGAGGAACAGCAGGATTTAAGGGTACTAAAAAGGGCACTCCTTATGCTGCTCAGCTCGCAGCAGAGGCTGTTGCAAAAAAGGCAATGGATCATGGAATGAAGCAGGTGGACGTATATGTGAAAGGACCAGGACCAGGAAGGGAAACAGCAATTCGTTCTTTATTGGCTGCTGGGCTTTCAATTGAAATGATTAAAGATGTTACGCCTATTCCCCACAATGGGTGTCGTCCACCTAAACGTAGAAGGGTATAGGAGGTAAAAAATAGTGAGATATACAGGTCCTGTATGTAGACTTTGTAGAAGAGAAGGTATGAAACTCTTTTTAAAAGGTGATAGATGTTTATCTGAGAAGTGTTCATTTGACAGACGCCCAACTCCGCCAGGAATGCATATAAATGCGAGAACAAAAGTTTCAGAGTATGGGCTACGTTTGAGAGAAAAACAGAGAATGAAGCGTTTTTATGGTTTGATTGGCGAAAGACAATTTAGAAGGTATGTTGAGCTTGCTGAAAAAATGGGTGGCGTTACAGGCGATAATCTTTATTTCTTGTTAGAAAGAAGGTTGGATAACGTTTTGTATAGATCTGGCTTTGCTTCAAGCAGACAGGAGGCAAGACAGATGATATCTCATGGGCACTTTAACGTTAATGGTCGTAGAGTAAATATACCATCTTTTCAAGTACAGCCAGGAGATGTCATTTCTGTAAGAGAAAATAGTAAAGGATTATTTAGTTCAGAATACGTTGAAGTAATGAAAGAGAGAACTCCTGCATCTTGGATTTCTGTAGATTACGATAAATTAGAGATCAAGTTTGATAGACTTCCTCAACGTGAAGAACTTGATGTGCCTATCAGAGAAAATCTAATTATCGAGTTCTATTCTCGATAGAAGAGGAGGAGTCCTTTGTTCGGGTCAAAGGAAAATTATAAATTAGAGGTTAAAGAACAACTAGAAACTGAGAATGGTGGTAAATATGGTAAGTTTGTTCTAGAACCACTGTCACCTGGTTATGGAGTTACTGTTGGCAATGCTTTAAGAAGGGTTCTTCTGACATCAATTCCTGGTAGCGCTGTAATTGCAGTTAGAGTTGATGAAGCGCCTCATGAATATATGACTTTACCAGGTATGGTAGAAGATATACTTGAATTTCACTTGAATTTAAAGAAATTGGTCGTAGTAATTTCGCCTGACGTTTCTGAAGAGGAAACTAGAAAACTTATTCTTAATGTAAAGGGTCCAAAAATAGTTAAGGCTTCAGATATTCAACCGAATGCTGAGGTACAGGTTATTAATAAGGATCTTTATCTGGCTACCTTAGAAGAAAATGGTGAGCTTAGAGCTGAAATTACTGTTAAAAAAGGTAAGGGATATGTTTCAATTGAAAGGATGAGAGAAAATGCTCGTTGGTTATCCCCAGGTGGTATCCCTCTGGATGCAAATTTTTCGCCGATTACAAGAGTTAATTATTCTGTTGAATCGACACGTGTTGGGCAAGAGACTGATTGGGATAAACTTATATTTGAAATTTGGACTAACGGCGCAATAGAACCGCTAGATGCCTTGAGAATCGCAGCAGAAGAATTAATATCTCATTTTAGAATCTTTGTTGAGTATGGCACTTTTTTAGAAACTGAAAAGGTAGTTTCTGATTATAAGGATATGAAAAAGAATTCGTATGTAAAATCACAGGCAAAAGCAGATTTGGATCAGTCGATAGAAGAGATCGGACTCCAAACTAGAATTACAAACGTTCTCAAAAGATCGGGTATATCAACATTGGGCGATCTCATTTCAAAGACGCGTGAAGATATTTTAAACGTTCCAAGTTTTGGTAAGAAATCGTTGGATGAGCTTGAAGAAATTTTACATTCTAAGGGTTATCACTTAAAATCCAGTAATGAAAGTGGAGGTGACGATTTTGAGACATAGAATAGCCCATAGAAAACTTAACATGCCAGTTTCACACAGGAAGGCGTTATTGAAAAGCTTAGCTTGTAGTCTTTTTATCAATAAAAGAATTAAAACGTCATTGGCTCGAGCTAAAGAGGCTCAGAAAATTATAGAGCGCATTATAACTATTTCGAAGAAGGACGATACAGCAAGTAGAAGATTGGCTTTTTCTTATTTACAATCTAAAGAAGCCGTAAAAGCTTTATATAGCGAAGAGTTGAATCCTGTGAGAGAGAGAAATGGTGGTTACACTAGAATTGTCAAAATAGGTCCTAGAAAAGGAGATGGGGCTGAAATGGCAGTTCTAGAGCTTGTTTTCTAGTTAGGTTGAGGTTGGTTGAATTTTCTATACTATATGGGTCGGGGCTTTTGTGTCTCGATCTTTGCTTTTTGAGATGAACGTTGCAGCTATAATTTCTTATGATGGTACTAATTTTCATGGTTTTCAAATGCAAAATCAATCTAGAACTGTTCAAATGGTAATCGAACAAAAACTTGAAAAAATATTTAAAGAGAGAATTCCTGTTGTACCTGCTGGCAGAACAGACACAGGGGTGCATGCAATAGGACAAGTTATTTCTTTTAAATTGACAAAATGTCCTTTTGGAATCGAAAAGTTACACGATATTTTAAATTATCACTTGCCAGATGATATCAGAATCAGCGAGTTAAAAATAATGCCGGAAAACTTTAATAGTAGATTTTCAGCAAAATCAAGAGTTTATGTTTATGCTGTATGTACAAAAAAAGACATATGTGCTCACCTAGCTAGGTATTTTTGGAATATAAACATATCACTTGATGATCTTAAAGTTCCTTTGGATTTAATTCCAGAGAGATTTTGTTTTAGGTCCTTTTCTAGAACCTCTCAGGATAGAAAATTGAATTTTGGAACTGTAAATTTTTCAAATTATGTTATTGTTGAAGATTTTTTTTATTTTATAATTGAAGCTCCGTCTTTTTTGTGGCATACAGTAAGGTTCTTGTTTGGAGAGGCTGTTGCTGTTGCAAAGGGGAAAAGATCCCTAGAGGAGTATAAAGAGGCTTTAGATGGAAAGAAGAGATTGGTGCTCTATAAAGCTCCTCCAAAAGGATTGCACCTTTGGGGCGTGAGTTATTTTGATCAAAAGCTTGGTGCTATTTGTGAAAAAAATATAATCAAAGATGGGTTGTATGGTTTTTTTAAGCCTCCATCTTTCGTTGACATTGTAAAAAGTCCGTAATATAATGAGTTTTCTAAAATGTGTTTTAGGAGGAAAGGATATGAAAACTGAGTTCCCAAATATAGCTAATTCGGATAAAAATTGGTGGCTTATTGATGCAAGTGGACAGACATTAGGTCGTTTGGCGACAAGGATTGCCATGATCCTAAGAGGCAAACATAAGCCTAGCTTTTGCCCAAATTTTGACAATGGTGATTATGTAGTTTTGATAAATGCGAGTAAGATTGTTGTAACGGGGAATAAGGAAAATGAAAAGATGTACTATCGACATTCTCAGTATCCAGGAAATTTAAAATCGTTTAACTTTAAGAAATTAAGAGCCCAAAAACCAGAGTTTATTATATTTCATGCAGTAAAGGGTATGTTGCCAAAGGGATCTCTTGGAAGGACTATGCTTCGTAAGCTTAAAATCTATAAAGATGATAACTATAAAGAAAAAGCCCAAAAACCAGTTTTGTTAAACTTGAAAACCAAATAAATAAACTTATTATTAATTTGATGTTTTTAAAATATTTTATTTTTACTTAATATTTTAAGGAGGAAGTTGATGAATCTTAAGGAACAAACTTTTGTTTGGGGATTGGGTAGGAGAAAGACTTCTATTGCAAGAGTAAGAATATACCCTTCGGATAGTGGCAAAATTATAGTTAACGGCAAAGATTATTTAGAATATTTTCCCAGAAAAACTTTGCAGATAATTGTAGAAGAGCCTCTCATAACTGCTGGGATTTTTGGAAAGGTTGAGGTAAGAGCAAAGATTACAGGTGGAGGGATTTCTTCACAAGCTGGATCTCTTTCTCATGGGATTGCAAGGGCTTTGCTCTCGCTTAATCCCGAATTAAAAGTTTTGTTAAAGTCTAAAGGACTTTTGACAAGAGATTCTAGAATGAAAGAAAGAAGAAAGTATGGTTTACATAAGGCAAGAAAAGCACCTCAATACTCTAAGAGATAACGAGGAGGAGTAAATGGATCGTTTTTTAAATGATAACCATATGTTAATGATTCCTGGGCCAATTACTGTTCCACCTAGAATTTTAAGAGTTAATTCAAGACCTATGATAAATCATAGGGGGCCAATATTTCAGAAAATCCACGAATATTGTGTAGATGGCTTAAAAAAGATTTTTAAAACCGATGAAGGAGAAGTTTATATTTTCGCTTCAGTTGGTACGGGCGCTATGGAGGCATGCGTTTCAAATTTTTTCAATAAAGACGACAGAGTTTTGGTTTTGATCAACGGTAATTTTGGCCAACGTTTTGCCCAGATAGCGAACGTATATGGTTTAAATGTCGATACGCTGGAGTTCGTATGGGGACAGTATGCAGAGCCTGAGAAAGTAAAGGAGTATCTTTCAAAATATCCAAAGGGTACATATAAAGGAGTTTTAGTACAACACAATGAGACCTCTACAGCTATATTAAACGATCTTGAGAGACTTTCTCCAATTATAAAGGAGCATGGAGCGTTATTTGTAGTAGATTCAATTAGCGGTATGGTTGCAGCACCATTTGAGATGGATAAGTGGAAGGTAGATGTTGTAGCTGCAGCTTCTCAAAAGGCATTCGGTTGTCCACCTGGTATCAGTCTTCTTGGAGTTTCTAAAGAAGCTCTGAATAGGGCAAACAATTCGAATTTACCTAGATTTTATTTCGATGTGAGGAAGTATCACGAATCGTATAAAAAGGGACAACCACCTTTCACTGCACCGATTTCCCTTTACTTTTCACTTGAGGAATCAATTAAGATGATCTTTGAAGAAGGCCTTGAGAATTTTCAAAAGAGACATATCGTACTAAGAGATGCAGTAAGGAGTGCTGTGAAAGCTCTTGGTCTAAAACTTGTATCAGATGATAAATGCGCAAGTCCAGTAGTTACTGGAGTTTTTTCTCCGGAAGGCATAAAGCCACAAGATATTATAGACAATATGAGAAAGGAATTTGGGATAGTTCTTGCTGGTGGTCAGTCACAGTTTAAGGGTAAAATTTTCAGAATTGGGCATCTGGGATTTATAGGAGCGACTGAAATATTTGCAACCTTTGCTGCGCTTGAGTTGACGCTTGAAAAGTTGGGATATAAATTTGAAAAAGGAATATCAGTTAAAGCGGCACAGAAAGTGTTTGAGGAGAACATGTAAATGAATGAGAAGATATTAATAGCTGATGAAGTTTCTCAACTCGGCATAAGAAGATTAGAATCTGCAGGTTTTCAAGTAGACGTTAAAACTGGTCTTTCCGAAGACGAGCTTTGTGAAACTATAAAAGAATATAACGCTATTATTATAAGATCTTCGACAAAAATTACAGAGAAAATTTTGTCAAATGCAAAAAATCTTAAAATCATTGGTAGGGCTGGTGTAGGGGTAGATAACATAAACGTAGAAGCTGCGACGAAATATGGGATAGTTGTAGTTAATTCTCCTGAGGGAAATATTATATCTGCAGCTGAACATACATTTGGTTTAATTATTTCTCTCCTTAGAAACATTCCGCAAGCTGATCGGTCTGTAAGGAATCTTGAATGGAAAAGAAATAAGTTTACAGGTCACGAGCTTTACAGGAAAACAATTGGTATTATTGGTCTCGGGAAAGTTGGCAGTAATGTAGCAAAATATGCAAAAGCATTTGGAATGAAGGTTATAGGTTACGATCCTTATATAACCCTTGATAGGGCGAGAGAAATGGGTATTGTGCTTATGCCTCTTGATGAAGTATTTAAGGAAGCAGATATTATAACTGTTCATGTTCCAAAAACTAAAGAGACTTATCATCTTGTCAACGAAGAAAGAATTCAACTTATGAAAAAGGGATCATATATAGTTAACGCTGCAAGAGGAGGAGTTGTTGACGAAAATGCAGTTGCCAAGGCTCTTAGATCAGGCCATCTGGCGGGTGCTGCATCTGATGTTTTTGAAAATGAACCTATTGTACCTGATAATCCTTATATTTCAATAGAAAATACCGTTTTGACCCCTCATATAGGTGCCGCTACCAAGGAGGCACAGGTAAACGTTATTCTTGATGTGGTAGATCAAATAATTGCTTTTTTCGATGGCAGGATTCCACATGGTGCAGTTAATTTGCCAGCTTTTAGAGGTGTGTCGGATGACTTATTGCCCTGGATTGATTTGGCAGAAAGACTAGGCAAATTCGTTAAAGACCTGGTTGCTGATAGGGTAAATAAAATTGAAATTGTTTATTATGGTGATATTGCAAAGAAAAACGTAAATTCAATTTCAATTAGCGTGCTTAAAGGTTATTTGATAAAGGTAAAGGGTAACTATGTTAGCTTTGTTAACGCATTAGCGCTTGCGAACGAACTTGGAATCAGGTATACCGAAATTAAAGAATCTGTGGATGTTGACTTTAAGAGCATGATAACTGTTAGAGTGCTAACAGACTCAGGTATTAGATCGGTTTCTGGTACTATATTGTCTGATCAAAAACCTAGAATAATCGAAATAGATTCTTATCGAGTTGATGCATTTCCTGAAGGTTACCTCTTAGTATCTAGACACAGAGATAAGCCTGGTATAATAGGGAGGTTTGGAACTATTTTGGGAAAGAATAACATTAACATTGCAGGTATGCAGCTTGGAAGAAATCTGTCGAGCGGTTTAGCGGTAATGATCTTGAGCGTTGATTCAGAGGTAAATGATGATGTTTTGGAGGAATTGCTCAGTAAAGGGGATATTGAAGAATTGAGGTCAATTTACCTTTCATGAAGATATATTTAATTAGACATGGTGAGACTAAATGGAATAAAGAAAGCAGATATCAAGGAGTAAAAGACGTTCCCCTTTCTGAAAAAGGAATTGAGCAAGTAAAAAGGTTAGGTCGATATTTTTCAGGATTACCTCTTGATATAATAGTTTCATCTCCTCTAAGTAGGACAAAGGAAACTGCAGACTATATAGTTAACTTTTATCCAAAAGAACTTCAAGTTTTCTATGATAAAAGATTTTTAGAGATATCTCATGGATTATGGGAAGGGAAAGTAGTAGACGAAGTAAAAGAGGAATTTAAAGAGATTTACGATTTTTGGAAAACAAAGCCCTATGAAGCAAAAATGCCAGAAGGTGAAGGCTTACATGACGTCTCTTTGAGGGCTACCAGCGCCTTTAAGGAATGGGTTGGTAAGTATAAGGGTAAGGATATTGCATTTGTTACACATGATGTAGTGATTAGAGTTATTATGATGGATATCTTTTCCCTTCCATATGATTTCTTCTGGAAATTTAAACTTGCTAACGCTGGAATTAATATTCTAGAATATGAGCAAGATTATAAGCTCTTGTCAATAAATCTTGTTTGCCATCTAGAAGAATTTAGCGCAGAGGGCGTGATTTAGTTAAGATTTCATAGAACTTCACTGTTATTAGGTGAAGATAATATAAAAAAAATTAGAAGATCAAAGGTAGTAATTTGTGGTCTTGGAGGGGTTGGAGGATTTGCTCTGGAGGCACTTGCTAGATTAGGGGTAGGGAACTTTTTTCTTATAGACTACGATAGATTTGACTTATCTAATCTTAACAGGCAAATATTGGGCGAATTTAACAATATTGGGCTCTTAAAAGTTGATGCTGCGTTGAACAGGTTGAAATCTATTAGTGATTCTAATGTTTTGGTGTCTCAAAAAAGAGTTCAAGAAGCTTTAGTTGAAATTGAAAGTTTTAAACCAGATGTAATTGTTGATGCTATAGATGATTTGGAAGCTAAAATAATTGCTTATTAAACACTTTTATAAAAAAACTAACATTATAGTTAGCGCGGGGGCGGGCAACAGAGTAGATCCAACAATGGTTACCTATGCAGATCTATCAAAAACCTCTAATTGTTCAATTGCTAAAATTTTGAGAAAGAGACTTAAAGGTTTAGGAATTTTTTCTGGAATTGAAGTTGTTTTTTCTAAAGAACCCCCAAAAAAAGAGTTTAACAACTCTAATATTATTGCAAGTGCGGTTTTTGTCCCAATGAGCTTTGGTTGTTTGATATCTTATTTGTCGTATAAATTTATTTGTAATAGTATGGCATGAGCTATTTTTTTTCTAATGTGATATAATCACTTTTTGTGATTCAAAAGTTACAGGAGGTAAAAGATTTGGAAGCAATGGGAATGCATTACATTGTTGAGGCTTCTGGATGTGATCCTGTTATTATAGGGGATCCAGTAAGAGCCAGGGAAATTTTTTTGGCTGCCGCGAAGGTTGCAAATATGGATGTAAAAGCTGTCCACTTTTACAAGTTTTTCCCATCAGGAACTAGTGGCGTTGTAGTAGTGTCGGAGTCACATATTTCTGTACACACGTGGCCAGAAAATGGCTATGCTGCGCTAGACGTGTATACTTGTGGCGATAAAGCACAACCTGAAAGGGCAGTGGAGTTTATTTTGCAAGCATTTCGAGTTAAACATGCTCACATTACAGAAGTTCAACGCGGTGTAAAGGACGAAGATATTTATACTCACACTACAATGACGTGGGAGGAAGACTATTCGGAGGATTAGTTCCCTTAACTTAATATTTGTTTGCTTTAAAGAAATAAGTCAGCTTGATTTTTTTGCTTTATGTTTTTATTTAGCAAAAAAATCAAATAGGAGGAATTCTTTTATTAATTCATCGCAAAGGATATCTAGATCCTTTACGTTGCCTATTTTTTCATATAAAATGCCCTTAGATACTTGCCAGGGCCTATATTCTGACAACTGTCTTCTATAAATTTCCAAGTCAGCATCACTAGATGTGTTTCTTTTTGCAGCTCTTTTGGTTAATCTCTCTTTAACAATTTCAAAATCAGCCTCTCTTTCAATTAAGAACATATCAACTCCAAGATTTTCTTGTAAATCCATGATCTTTTTCCTATAAAAATCTGAATTAAAGGTGGCATCAATAATTACAGACCTATTTGACTCAATCTCCAACTTTGAAAGTTCAAATATTTTGTTATAAACTTTTTCTGTAAATTCATGAGAATAAATACCTTCATTGTAATTGGCTTTTGCGCTCTCATACTTTGGAATTCCTGCTAACTCCTTTCTTATCTCATCTGAAGAAAGTCTTTTTATATTCGTTTTTGCACTTAATCTTTTGGCAAGTGCGCTCTTTCCTGTACCTGAAAGCCCACAGATAACAAATATAGAAGGTAAAGTATTGTCAAAATATTTTGCAGAAAGCCTAAAATACCTTCTTAGCGTTTTTTCAAGTTCCTTGTTCTCTGGTTCATTTAAGAAAGAAAATGATAAAACCTTTCCCCTTACATATGCAAGATATGATTTGAAAAAATTCAAATATGGCATAATTTCTTTGTTGCTTAACTGTTGGTATGTATTTATGTAAATGGATGAAAGATCACTTCTGTTATTAAAATCTAGGTCCATTGAAAGAAATGAAACTTCAGATGCTATGTCTTGAATTCTGAATCTTTCATTAAATTCAATACAGTCAAAAATATAGATATCATCAGGCATTATTGAAATATTCTTTGAATGTAGATCACCATGTCCATCAACGAACAGATTACCTTTCATCCTATCCAAAAAATCAGATCTATGCGTTTCAAAGAAATTTAAAGAGCTCTTCTTTATTAGGTTGTAATTGTGTTTTGAGATTAACCAATTTACGATATTTTCAGTCTGTCTAAAGTTTTCCTCGAGATTATATTTAATAGAATCAACAAATTGGATATCTTTTATCTTGTTAGCTATTTTATGGAAGTCTACGACCTTTTTAGCTATTCTATTTATGTCTTGTTGTGATACTTTATTTTGAAGTAATAAATTCGACATCAAAGATTCTTGTGGTAATTCAATCATCTTAATGCAGTATTCAACTATATTTTCCGTTGAATTTAGAATATATGAGTTATTTATTAAGCTAATAGGTAAAACTCCTAAGTATAAATTTGGATTTATTCGTGAATTTAATAAAATCTCCTTTTCACAAAATTTTTTTCTGTTTTCAAGAGTGGAAAAGTCTAAAAAACCAAAATTGACTGGTTTTTTTATTTTATAAACGTATTTTCCTGTCAAAAAAACATAAGATATATGGGTAGTGATAAGTTTTACCTCTGCCTTATGAGGATAAAAGGCTGGGTCTGACATTGCTTTTATTAGGTCTGACATGTTTCCTCCTAATTTAAAAGATAAAATCTTGTAGTTTATAATATTTTTTGTAAAAAAAAAATCTAACTTTATAATACTTAACTATTATATGCTATCCTTTAACAAAATATAAAAAACTTTTTAGTGGAAGTTCTATAATAACTTTGTTTTAAATAAATTACGGAGGTTGTTATATGTCGTTTAAGGAAGACCTGAAAGAGGTAGCTGCTTTTAGATTCAAAGATGAAAACTTAATGCCAATACATAACGTTGGGTCTTATGACTTAGAAAAGTTTTTAGGTATAGATGAACAAATTAAAGTTTTATTAAAAAATACTCTTAAATTTGTAAAAAAGTTACCGGCAAGCGATGTTCTTTTGTGGGGAGAAAGAGGAACTGGTAAATCAAGTCTGGTTAAGGCAATGCTGAGTAAATTTTTTTCAGAGGGTTTAAGAATTATCCAAATTTATAAATCTCAAATAAGCGATCTATCAATTCTTTATGGATTATTAAGAAATGAGGACTATCGCTTTATACTTTTTTTTGATGATTTGTCATTTACTGTTGGAGAGGATTCTTGGATGGTTTTAAAGGCATTGCTTGATGGGGATATTGAAGAGAGACCTTATAATGTTTTAGTTTATGCTACTTCAAATAGAAGGCATTTGACAAAAGAAGAAGAAACAAATGAAAAATTCGAAAATGATACGTATAGAGAGACCATTTCCTTGATTGAGAGATTTGGTATTAGGCTTTCTTTTCCTTCATTTAGTAAGGAACAGTATTTGGATATTGTCAAAAATTATGCAAAACTAAGGGGATTAGAAATTGACGAAGATACCCTAAACAAGAAAGCTTTAGAATGGGTGCAGATGGGAGGGAGTTTTACAGGCAGGTCTGCCTTTCAGTTTGTAGAATATCAATATGGTGAGGAGATGTTGAAAAAATTAGACTTTGAGTATATAATTAATAAAAAATATATAAATAGTTAGGGGTGTTTAAATGCCGATATTTGAGTATTTTTGTAAAGATTGTGGTGCAGATTTTGATATCTACCTGCCGTCTTCTTCTGATGGCAGAAAGGTAGTTTGTCCAAACTGTAATTCTGAAAACGTAAGGAAGGTTTATAGAGTTAATCACTGGGCAAATGCTAGTAGCTCAGATGATGGCGCAGATTCTGGAAGTTGCTTTAGTGGTGGCTGAGGATTTTAAAAAAAGCTCAGTTTGAGCTTAAAAAGCCTGCTTATGCAGGCTTTTTTTATTTTTTATCTATAATGAAAAATAAGAATTATCTTAGGAGGTAAACTTACATGGATGTTTTTTCTCCTTTTAAAATTAAGAACTTGATTTTTAAAAATCGATTCATCAGATCTGCAACGCATGATTGGATGGGAAACGAAGACGGAACGATTTCTGATAGGCAATTGGCTTTGTATAAAGAATTGGCAAGGGGTGAAATAGGTTTTATAATATCTGGGCATTCTTGTGTGGAATTCCCACGGGGCAGGGCTGGAATAAGGCAAAATAGAATAGATGACGACAGGTTTATAGATGGATATAAAAAATTAGCTGATGTAATACATGAAGCCCGTTCGCTGTTTGCGATTCAAATTTCCCATGCTGGTTTGCAAACGAATACAAATTTTACAAACGGTGTAGAGCCAATTGACCATAACACTATTGATGCAAATGATATCGGCGTTTTAGTTGATGCGTTTACAAGAGCAGCTGTAAGAGTAAGACTAAGTGGTGCAGATGCTGTTTGTGTTCACATGGCTCATGGTTACTTTTTGTGCAGAACCCTCTTTTCTGACTCAAATAAGAGAGAAGACGAGTATGGAAGGAGTATTGTAAATAGGTCAAAAATTGCTCTTGGAATAATTGACTCTATTAGAAAAGCTGTTGGTCTAGATTTTCCGATTTTTGTAAAATTAAATTCTACTGGTGGTGGTGATAAACACATAGAAATAGAAGAACTTGTCGCTGTATCAACGCTTCTTGAAGAACACGGTGTAGACTTAATTGAAATCAGTGGCGGTGTTGTTGGCTCAAAGGATAATCCTATTGACAGACTTAATATTATAAGAATTGAAGATGAGGGTTATTTCTTGGAAAGAGCAAGGGTTGTTAGAAAAAATGTAGGCACTCCCCTAAGCGTTGTAGGCGGCATAAGATCTTTATCTTTGATGAATGAAATCATTAAAAGTAATATTGCTGATTTTGTTTCATTAAGTAGACCCTTTATTAGAGAGCCAGATCTTGTTTTAAGGCTTAAAAATGGACAGGAAAAAGCTTCGTGCATATCGTGTAGCAAGTGTAGAAATTTTGATGGAATAATGTGCGTGTTTAATAAATAAAAATTTGACAGTTTCTTATTAATATTATAAAATTAACCGTCTATGAAATACTTATGGAGGTTTCAATATGGCTAAGGCTGGTGCAAAGGAAAAAAGGATAAGAATAACTTTGGCTTGTCAAGAGTGTAAGGAAAGAAATTATCACACTCAGAAAAATAGGATAAACGATCCAGATCGTTTAGAATTGAAGAAGTATTGCCCTAGATGTAATAAAATTACTGTTCACAAAGAAACAAAATAGTATTATAATACTCTTGTTTTAGGCCAGTAGCTCAATGGCAGAGCACCGGTCTCCAAAACCGGGGGCTGTAGGTTCAAGTCCTGCCTGGCCTGCCATTTTTATTTGCGTAACCACATCGCCTGTTGTGGGAGCATAAAGCTTGTTTAATTTCTTGATACCTCTTGGAGGTGTAATTTGTTATCTTTTAGCGATCTGAAACAAAAAATTAAGACCTTTTATTCGGAAGTTAAAGTTGAAGCCAAGAAAGTAAGTTGGCCTGACAGGAAAACAGTGCTTTCTGCTACTGGTGTTGTTTTAGCTTTTAGCTTGATTATTGCTGTTTTTGTAGGAACAATCGATGCAATTTTCACTGCCATTTTTAACTTTTTGATATCGACATTTGGACACTGGACGTCTTCATGAGAAATTCGAATCCTAATTTAAAATGGTACGTTATCACAACTCTTTCTAATTATGAAAAAAGGGTTGAAGAGGCAATACTAATTAGAGCACAAAGAGAGGGTCTTGAGGATAAGATAACAAGAGTCCTCATACCTGTTGAAAAAGAAGTTAAAATGATAGGACACCAGAAGAAAGAAAGCTCAAAAAAGGTTTTTCCAGGCTATGTTTTGGTAGAGATGGATCTTGATGACGCAACGTGGAACCTTGTAAGAACTACTCCAGGCGTTACAGGCTTTATAAGTAGTAAAAAGAAACCACTTCCGCTTAGTCCAGAGGAAGTTGAAAAGATCATGATGTATGCAAAGTCGGACAAACCTGTAATAAGAGTGGAATTTGAGAAGGGTCAGGTTGTACGAGTTACAGCTGGACCTTTTGCTGAACAAACTGGAGTAATTGACGAAATATTTCCTGAAAAGGGAACTGTTAGACTTGTTATAAATCTTTTTGGTCGTGATACTCCGGCTGAAATAGCTCTAACGCAAATAGAAAAGGTTTAATTTTGATTAATTGATGGAGGTTGTGATTAATGGCTGCTCCTAAGAAAAAGAAAAAGAAGATTGTTGGAGTTGTTAAATTAGCGTTGCCTGCTGGTAAAGCTAATCCAGCTCCTCCTGTTGGGCCTGCATTAGGTCAATATGGCGTTAATATAATGGAGTTCTGTAAGGCTTACAATGCGCAAACTTCTTCTCAGGAAGGGACTATAATTCCAGTTGAAATTACAATATATGAAGATAGAAGTTTCGATTTTGTGCTAAAGACTCCTCCTGCTTCAGTTCTTATTAGAGAGGCTCTAAAATTAGAAAAGGGTAGTGGTGAGCCCAATAGAAAAAAAGTAGGGAAAATATCAAGATCTAAGCTTGTTGAAATAGCTCAAAAGAAACTAAAAGATATGAATGCGAACAGCGTTGAAGGTGCGGTAAGAATGCTAGAGGGTACCGCGCGCAGCATGGGCGTAGAAGTAATTGAAGGGTAGGAGGGTAAGAATGCATAAGAGAAGTAAAAGATATATCCAAGCTTTAAGTCTTTTTGATAGAAAACAGAAATATGATCCAGATCAAGCTTTTGAAATTATACAAAATAGCCCGAAGGCAAAGTTTGATGAAACCGTGGAAGTTTCTGTTAGGACTGGTTTGGACGTAAAGCATGCTGATCAACAAATTAGAACAACGGTTTCTTTGCCTGCTGGAACAGGGAAAAATGTAAGAGTTCTAGTCGTTGCAAAAGGCGAAAAGGCTAATGAAGCTAAAGAGGCCGGAGCCGATTATGTTGGGGCTGAAGATGTTTTACAAAAAATTCAACAAGAAAACTGGTTTGATTTTGATGTAATTATTGCAACTCCAGATATGATGGGTGCACTTGGTAAATTAGGAAGAATACTTGGTCCAAAAGGTCTAATGCCCAACCCTAAAACTGGTACAGTAACTTTTGATATCGCGAAAACTGTAAAGGAGTTTAAAGCAGGTAAAGTAGAATTAAGAACCGATAAAAGCGGTATTTTGCATATTCCGATTGGTAAGGTTTCTTTTTCTAAGGATAAATTGATAGCAAATTTTGCTGCTGTAATGGATACTGTTTTGAGATCAAAGCCATCAGCTGCAAAGGGCACTTATTTAAAGAGTATTACTATTTCTTCAACTATGGGTCCCGGAATAAAGATTGATACAAATAAAGCAGTCGAATCCGTAAAGAAAGTAAACCTTTAAAAAAAGAAAAGAAAACAAAACTTAATAGTGGCCAAAGAAGCAGGTAGGTTTTTCATAAATCCTGCGGAGGCAAAGGAAGATAATACCCAGGTATTGCCTTTGCCTGGGTATGTTTATAATTAATAAGCTTTATTGAAGGGAGGTGAACTAGTGGTAAGTCAAATAAGAAAAAAGAAAGAGGATACCGTTAATAGGATTTTAGAAGATCTTTCCAATTCATCTGCTATTTTTTTGGTTGATTTAAAGGGAATGAACGTAAAAGAAAGTGTTGAATTGAGAGATAGAATAAGAGAAACGTCTTCAAAGCTTAGAGTAGTAAAGAATACTTTACTTGCCTTAGCTCTTGATCGAATTGGTAAGAAATCTTTAGTAGAAAATTTGTTATTTGGACCAACTTCAGTTCTTTTTGTACAGGGAGACGTTAGTGCTGCTGCAAAGGTTTTAAAGTCATCATTGAAGGAATTTGAAAAAGGGACAATTAAAGGTGGCTTTATAGAAAATAAAGCTCTTAGTGCCGCAGAGGTTGAGGCACTTGCAGATATTGAACCAAAGGAAGTGCTTTTGTCAAAACTTTTGTATCTCTTACAGAGTCCTTTGTCAAGATTTGGAGGAGTGCTTGGAGCAGTTCCAAGAGATTTTCTTTATGCTTTGCAAGCACTTAAGGATAAAAAAGAGGCTTCTTGATTATTTTACTTTGGAATATAAATTAAAATTTTTAAAAATTTGTAAAATTTAGGAGGATAAAATGGCTTTGAGTAAAGAAGAAATTTTAGAAGCTATATCTCAAATGACTGTTCTTGAACTTTCAGAACTTATTAAGGCTTTTGAGGAAAAATTTGGCGTTACAGCTGCTGCTCCAGTTGCAGTTGCAGCAAGTGCTGGGGTTGCTGCAGCACCACAGGAAGAAGTTGAGGAACAAACTGAGTTTGATGTAATACTGACTGACGTAGGAGCAAAGAAGATTGATGTCTTGAAGGTAGTGCGTGAGATTACTGCACTTGGGTTAAAAGAGGCGAAAGAGTTGGTTGATAATGTTCCAAAGCCTATCAAAGAAAAGGTGAAAAAAGAAGAGGCTGCTGAAATTAAAGCAAAGATCGAAGCAGCTGGCGGTAAAGTTGAAGTAAAGTAGTAAATATTAGTTGAATGATATTTTGGTCGGACTTAGGTCCGACCTTTTTTATTTTGAAAAAATAATCTGGCTTTTGTAGCAAATAGAATAAAAAAATCTATAAATGTCTTTGTATCAATCCTTTATGGGCTTTTATTTTTACATAAAGTTGTTGCATATTCAGGGTTTCTTTGTGTTTTAAAAAATGATCTTAAGTTTTAACTGCAAAATTTAGGATAATTAATTGTATTTTATTGACAAATATAAATTTACAACTAAGCTATTTGTATTATGGTAAGGCGAAAAAATACTTTAAATACAATGAACACACTTAATCAGAAATTTTATCCAGTTTTAATTGCAAGTGTTGCATTTTTTTTGAGCTATTATACTAGGCTTACATGGAGTATTTTGTCTGTTTATGTTCCTTTTAAACCATCTGTTAATCAAGACGCCCATATTTTCGCTATATATTTTTTCAGTTATATTATTATTCAAATTCCAGCTGGTTTTTTGTCTGATAAATACTCAGGCGGGAGGATAGTCTTTTTTTCATTAATTGGGTTGGCAATAGCTTCTTTTATGTCGGGGCTTGCTTTAAATATAGAACAAGAGTATATTACAAGTTTTTTGATGGGGTTTAGTTCTGGTTGGGTTTACCCTGCAACTATAAATATTATGAATTATTATTATAAAGAAGATAGGTCGATATATTTGGGTTATTATTCAGTAGCTTGGCCTCTTGCTATTGTTATAGCTGGGATTATAATTGCTCCAATAGCAATATATTTTAGCTGGAGATGGGTCTATTTTCTATCTGGATTTTTTAGCATAATATTTGCAATTTTGTCTTATCCGTTAAAGACCGATTATCAAGAAAAGAAAATTGATTTATCCGTTATCAAAGATAAGAATGTTATTTTAATATCTATAGCTGGTTTTTTGTTCTTTTTTTCTTATTGGTCAATTGTTTTATATGCCTATAAATATTTTGTGTCAATTGGTATAGATAAGGTAATAGCTGGTTTTATTTTTTCAGCTATGGCTCTTGCAGGCTTATTTTCTTCTGCAATTTCTGGTTTTATTATAAATAAATTTGGGTTAATGCGCACAATGGTTTTAATGTTGTTTTTGTATTCAATTCTAACCGTTTCTTTTGCTTTTACTGCTTCTGCTATTATGTTAATAATTATTTCTTTATTAATGGGAATTGCAAGATTTTCATTAGTCCCAATACAAGCAAATTTTTTAACCATAATAGGAAAACAAAATACTGGCAGTGTTACAGGTATTGCGAATATGTTTTGGCAATCGAGTGGTATTTTTGGCCCACTATTATCATCATACTTAATAAAAAGTATGGGCTTTGAGTATTTTTGGATAGTTTTGGGCATAATTGTTTTAGTATCGATATTTTTTTATAAAGCAATTAAAATTTGTTAATAGTAAATTATTCGAAAAAGTTTAAAAACTTAAAAGTATTAAAGAATCTTTAGTTCAAATCAAATCAAAGATCGAAGCAGCTGGCTGTAAAGTTGAAGTAAAGTAATAAATATAAGTCAAATGATATTTTGATCGAACTTAGGTAATCTTTTTTTTTATTTTCAAAAAATGTTAAACTAATATGAAATATATAACTTGAGGTGTATTTAATGGAATATAGAAGGTTAGGAACGTCCGATATTATGATTTCTGTAATAGGTCTTGGCACGTGGGCTATAGGAGGATGGTCTTGGGGTGGGACTGATGTTGAAAAATCAATTGAAGCGATAAGGGCATTTATCGATAATGGTGGTAATTTCATTGATACTGCTCCTGTTTATGGTTTGGGACTTGCAGAAGAGATTGTTGGAAAGGCTATTAAAGGCAAGCGGGAAAAAGTTATCTTGGCTACAAAATGTGGATTAGTGTGGGATACAGAGAAGGGATCGTTTTTTTTCCAGGAGGAAGATAAAGGTGTACATAGATATCTTGGTAAAGAATCTATAAAGAAAGAGGTTGACGAAAGTCTCAAAAGGTTAAATACTGACTATATAGATCTTTACCAAATTCATTGGCTTGATAGAACTACCCCTGTTGAAGATATTGTTGATGCACTTCTAGAGATTAAAAAGGCAGGAAAGGTTAGAGAAATTGGAATTTGCAATGCTGGAACCTTGGAAATTGAAGAATTTATAAGGCATATAAAAATTCAATCGGATCAAGAAAAATTTAATATGATTGATATGGAAGCAAGGTTTGACAATATTCCTTATTGTGTAAAAAATAATATTTCTTTTATAGCATATTCTCCTCTTGAGAAAGGGCTCTTGAGTGGAAAAATTACTATGGATAGAACTTTTCCAAAAGAAGATGCTAGATCTTATGAATCTAGATTTAGTCCACAAGTAAGGGGGAAAATTTTAAATTTGTTGAGTGAGTTTGATAAGTTAAAAACGAAGTATAATATAACAACAGCTCAACTTACTTTAGCATGGACTAGAATGATTCCTGGAGTTTCGTGTTTGCTTGTCGGGGCAAGAAATGTTGAACAAGTTTTAGAGAATTTAGGTTCTTCTGAGGTTTTTCTTGAACAAAAAGATTGGAACTATATATTTGATTATATAGAGAGAAAGGCTGAAAGTATACTTTAGAGGATGGGTGATTTGGGAAGGGTAGAGATCGTTAAAGATAATTTAAAAAAGGTTGTTCTAGAAAAAATTAAAGATATGCCTGTATATTCTTGGGTTGATAGCTTTCACGATGTATTTAGTTCTTGGGATGAATTTTTTGAAGCTTTAAAAAGGTACGATAAAAACATTTTGCCTATTATCAAGGATCTTACAAGCGAAGAGTTGGAAACTATAGAGAAAGAGATTGTAAAGGTATCGGTAGAGGCATTAAAATATAGAATTAGAGAAGAAATTGAAAGGGAACTTGCCAAAGTAGAAAGGTTTTGGATTATTGTAGACAAAGAAGGCCTAAAACTCCCAAGATTTATCGTTTATGACGATAGTGAGAATAAGAAAAAAGACTTTAACGTTTTTGATTGCTTGAGGGCATATGGGTTGCACCCTGAAGGAGGTAGTTCTTGGGAAGAAGTTGCAAGGGCGATTTTGTACTCTCAACAGAATAAAGAAGAATGGGATTTAGATCTTTATGCTACCTATCTTGAAGCTGAAGCTCAAGAACTAAATGAAGTTCAAAGCTGCTCTACAAAATATATGAATATGGTCTAATTTTTATAGTCAAAATATATAATTAAGCTAGGGGGTAATATGAGGCTTTTACGTATTTTCTTAAATGCTGCCCTTCGTAAAAAGATGGGCATAATGGTTCTCTTTAGTTTCTTTGTTTTTGGTTTGCTTTTATCGGGTGGTGGATTAGTTCAAATTTATAATTTTAGTAATGAGATTCTATTTAACGATATAACTAGTGCTTCTAAAGGTCTTAATTTCTTTCTTGACTCAAAAATTGCTGATTCAAAAAGAATTGCTTTAATTCTCTCTGATGAACACGAACTGATTAATGCTATAAAAAATAAAGATTTTGCTTTACTATCATCATTTATTGAGAAATTTTCCCAACTTTATCCTGGCTCATACATAACTATTACAGATTCAAATGGCATTGTTTTGGCCAGAAGCGCTAATTCTAATCTTAAGGGCGATAATTTATCTGATTTGCCGGAAGTTGCTAGTGCTTTAAACGGTAAAGTTGAGTCTGGTATTGCAAAGGGGCATGCTGCTGGTTTATCAGTTAGATCTGGAGCACCAGTTAGGGACGAAAGAGGAAAAATTATTGGAGCTATTTCAACAGGCTTTAAGATTGCTGGTACTAAAGATATTGTAAATCAGATTATGAATAATTTGGGAGTAGAAGTAGCCTTTTTTGAAGGAGATAAAATAGTTTCTTCATCTATCAAATCCAATGAATTATCTTCCTTTAGTAGATTTTTTAATCCGTCTATTTACAATCCTGTTTTGTATGAGGGGAGACCAGTTAGTTACGGAAAACCTCAGAATATATCAGAACTGTTTAGTTTTGCAAAGGAAATTTTATTTGGAAAACCTTATTTTGCTTATTATTATCCTTTGAAAGATGTTAATGGAAATGTCATTGGAATGTATTTTATAGCAAAAGATACGTCGTTTTATAATAATATGTTAAAAAGATTTACTATAATGCAAGTTGTCCTAAATATTGTCGCTATCATAATAGGAATAATTTTACTGTTGTTATCGATGGAGTTTTTCTTTATGAGGCCGATTGGACTATTAGTTAGAGACATTAAAAGAGTTGCATCTGGAGATTTAAGTCAGCCATTAAACCCAGTCTTTAACGATGAATTGGGAGTTGTTGTTAGGGCTGTAGAATCAATAAGGTCGAATTTTATTAACGTCATTGGAAAGATTAATTACGCGATTAAAGATTTAACTAACGTCTCAAACGAGCTTATAGTGGTTTCTTCTTCTCTTACAACCTATTCAAAAGAGGTTTCAGATTTATCTGAAATAAATACTAAGGGTGCTGAAAGCTTATCAGATATTTCTTCTAAATTAAATGAAGATAAAGATGTGCTCATAAAGAGTATCCAGGGTATTTCTAAAGGTGTAGAGGAACAAGCAGTTGCTGCTTCTAGTATTGCTCAAAATGTTAATAAAATAGCAAAGAGTATAGAAGATTTTACTGCCAGACTCAAAGACTTAAGTGATATTTTGTTCCAAGTAGATGCTAAAATTAAAGATATAGAAAAAGGTATTTTTGAAAAAAAGGTTGTTGTAAAAGAAGTTGTAGATATGATGTCTAATATAGATAGTTTCTCTCAGACAATAAAAGGAATCTCTGAAAAGATAAAGATCTCTTTAATTCCTATTCAAACGCTTGCAAACCAAATCCAACTATGGTCTAATAATGCTGTAATTGAGATTTCAAAATTGGGCGATCAAGGAAAGGTCTTTAATACAATTGTAGAAGAGATAAAGGGCTTATCTGAAAAACTTTTGTATATTTCAAATGAAACTTCTAGTAATCTGGCTGATAACTTTTTTAAATTTGGTAATTTTGACCCTAATCTCGACAAAAAAGTCGTAAATAGTGAGGATGTCAAGAATTACTTTTCTGAAATTGAGAATGCTGTCGAAGTTTTAAAGAATAATATTAGTAGTTTGTATCAGAAATTTGAAAGTATTAAAAATGAGGCCTTAGAGATAGTGTCTTCAAAGGATATCAAGAACATTGAAATAAGTTTAAGCAATCTTGCAGCTTTAGCAGAAGAGGATCTTTCTAATATACACGATCTTAATAAGGCATCTTTAGATGTTCAAAGAGCAATTGAAAATTTAGCTGAGATTTCGAAAGAAACCGTCTATTCAACAAATAATATTTCAGAAAAGGCTGTTCAACAACTAAAGGAAGCTGGTAAACTGGATGAGATATCAAATGATATTAAAATAAAGTCAAACGAACTTGAAGACGAGATTAGAAAGTTTAAAATATAGAAGATGATTTAAGGAGAAGGTAGAGTGCTAAAGGTAAATCTGAAGACTCATAGGAAGAGGTTGTTAGCAGAAACTGCTGGACAGAAGCTTTTTGTTTTGCTCAGCATTGAAGCAGAAAAAATTTTTGAAGAACGTGGGAAGCTTTTTATTTCCTTTGTACTTGATACCTCTGGCTCAATGAAAGAAACGGTAAACGATAAATCGAAGATCGAAATCGTCATTGAGTCTTTAAAAAAGATATTCGAATCTAATATTTTAAAAGATGAAGACGAGATAAGTATTGTAACTTTCGATGATGAAGCAAGGGTAGTCCTACCATTTACTGAGGCAAAGGAAAGAGATAAAATTTTTTCATCCTTTGAACTAATTAAGACGGGGACGGTTGGTACAAATCTTGGTACAGGAATGCAGCTTGCTTTAGAACTCCTTAAGGAAAAAAATGGTATAAAAAAGATGGTCGTTTTGACTGATGGGAACGTATTTGATATGGATTTAGTTGAAAAGATTTTAGATGAGCTTGTCTTTTCTAATATCTCAGTAATTTCTGTTGGAGTTGGAGATGAATGGAATGAAGACCTTCTGTGCAGGATTTCTGATAGAACTTTAGGCAAGCCACTTCACCTTTGTGATAATGAGACTAATTCTATGTATTCAAATGGTATTAGCGTTAGTAAATTGCCTTATGTTTTTTTGAATGAGTTGGGTCACGTAACTCAGGAGGTAATTACGAACCTTGAACTGTTAATAGAGTTAAAAGAAGGTTTTTCTCTTGAAAGAATAACGAAAATTTTTCCTGTTCAATATGAAATTATGACCGAATCACAGCCATATTTGTTGGGAAATTTGGAAGCGAGAAGAAAAAACGTTTACCTTTTAGAATTTGATGTCCCTTCTATGCCGGTTTCGAAGGTAGAGGTAGCAAGGATCGAAATGTTTTACCAAATTTCAAATAGCAATACAAGAGAAAAGGTTGATCCAATGGAAATTAGTATTGAATTTACAAAGGATCAACTGTTAGCTGTTCAAACTGATCAAGAGGTTATGGATTGGGTTCAACAAAGAAATATTGAAAAGATTGTGAATCAAGCAATTAACCATGCTCTCAAATCCCCTGAAGAGGCTGAAAAAATTTTGGCTTTAGCAAGAAGTCTTACTATAAAGTTGAGAAATGATGATTTAACGGCTTTAATAGATAAAGCAATTGAAGAGATAAGAGTTAAAAAGTATATAGGTTCAAATATAGCTAAGACGCTTAAAATTGGAACAAAGACCCAATTGTTGGATCATTCAAAAGAAGACGTACCTACAGATGATGATATAAGAAAGGCGACAGGTAGATAATTTGGCTAAAAATTTGGAGAAGTTGTATGGACGATGAATACTTTAAGAATTTAGATTTCAGGAAAATAGTAAATTATTTTAAAGTAATTGAGGTTTTTGGGGATGGTTGGAACAAATGTGAATATGATTCTAAATTTTTTCTTCTCTATAATGGAGATAAGACTAATCTTTATGAAAAGTTACTAAAAAATACGAATATTTTTCCTGAAGTAATTGATTGTTTTGAAAATAATATAATCTGCAAGTTTTATTCAGATATGAAAGTTAATTTGCCTTTACTTCCTGAGCAATCCTTATTTTTTATAAGGGATATTTGTGAATCCTTTATTTTTTTAAAAAAAGAGGGATTCACTTTTAAAGAGATTAACACTGACGATATAATTAAAACGAAAGATGGATTAAAATTTTCAAAAATTCCACCCATTGTGAGCTATAACCTCCTAGATTTTGAATTTACAAATCAAAATAACGATATTGAAGATTATGGAATTAAATTATTAGGTTCTCTTTTGTATGAATTATTAAGTGGTATGTCTATAAAAAACGGTTTTGATATCAAAATTATTTCACGTTATGATATACCAGGAATTCCTCAATTTTTGTCATTTGCTCTTCCAGGCAGCAAAGAGAAACTGTCACTAAATGACGCTCTTAATATGTTAAATCAAATTTGCTCTACAACTGAAATGAATCGTTGTAAATATAGTATTGGTTCAGCTTCTACAATAGGTTTGAATGTTTCAAGGTCAATTAATGAGGATTCTTATGGATATGCCCAGATGTATTTTTATAACCATTTTGGGAAACATAACGTATTAAAGGCGTGTGTTGCTGATGGTATGGGTGGAATGGAAGCGGGAGAAATTGCTAGTAAAGCAGCTGTGGACGCATTTTTAACTGAAGGATTCGAATTAATCGATGATGACGAGTATATCTCAAATCAAACGATCGAGCTTGCATGGAAGGCAAATAAAGCAGTTTTAAATAGTTTGAACGGAAAAAGTGGTGGTTGCACTTTCAGTGGAGTTTTCATTTATGACAACAAACTTTTTATGGCTCACGTTGGAGATACGAGAATTTATCTATATAAGGACAAAAGGCTTGAGAGATTGACAAATGATCACTCGCTTGTAGAAACATTAATTTTGGGTGGAATTATGACAAGAGAAGAGGCTTTAAATAGTCCTGATAAAAATAAACTTTTAAGGTCTATGGGATCTTTATTTGAAAGACAAGAGAATTATATTGATGGTTTGTTTCAAAAATTTGGAAAGCATTCAATTCAACTGGTTAAAGGAGACCTTATTTTGATTGTAACTGATGGAGTATGGGGTGAATTAGCTGACGATGAGCTATATTCTATAGCAAGTTCTTTGACGAATAGACCAGATGATTTGGTTAACGACCTGATCTCTATTGTTTTGAAAAGAGGGGCGCCTGATAATGCTACTGCATTAGCTATTTACAAAGAATTTTAATAAAAATTTAAGGAGAGGTTATGATCTTTTGTAGAGTTTGTGGGTACGGACCTATATCGGAAGAAGTAAAGGTTTGCCCAGTTTGTGGGACAACTATAAATGAGAAGACTTTTTCTGGAACAAGAACTCTTTCAATAATGTCATTGGCTTCTGGTACAGTTCTTCAAAGTGGCAAATATGTGATTGAAGACGTAATAATACAAGGTGGTTTTTCTTTTACTTATTCTGCTATTCAGACCCTGCTGGATACGAAAGTTGCTATAAAGGAATTATTTGCTTTGGGTGCTACGCGACAGGGTAGTGTAGTGATTTTTGAGGGCGAGGCGTCTGAAAGCATTGGCGAATTTTTAAATGAGGGAAGAATCCTTGCGAAACTAAATCATCCAGGAATTGTAAGAGTTCTTGATTTTTTTGAAGAAAACAATACTGCATATCTTGTAATGGAATTTCTAGATGGGGAGCCTTTATCGTTGCTTATTAATAGGGTAGGAAAGGTGTCGGAAGATGAAGCTTTAAATTATATAAAACAGGTTGCTCAAGCTTTAAAGGTAGTCCATGATGCTGGATTGTTGCACCAAGATATTAAACCTGACAATTTGATATTGACAAAAGAAGGAAGGATCGTAATTATAGACTTTGGATCGGCCAGACAATTTATTGCAGAAAAGACTGGTAATTATGACAGAATAGTTACTCCGGGATTTGCTCCTTTAGAACAATATGGTCAAAGAGTAAGAAGAGGGCCTTATACAGATGTTTATTCTCTTTGTGCTAACTTTTATACTTTAATTAAGGGTTTTCCTCCACCACCAGCTCCTGATAGATTGCAAACTTTAAAAGAGTTGGATTTATCTGGAATTAGTCCTAAAATTGCTAAAATTATTTCTAAGGGATTAGAGGTTAACGTAAACAATAGGATCAGGTCGATGGATGAACTTCTGTCAATGATCTATGAAATAGAGAATAGTAGTCTTTTAACAAAGGAAGACATCTCAAAGGATATATTGCAAAGAGTAGAAAGTTTAAGCTCAAATGAAGAAAGATTGAATTTAAACAAAGATAATATTACAGTTCTAGGAGATTTAACTAATATTGATATTTTAGATATAGAAGGTCAAGAAGACGCAACATTGCTTCATGAACTTGGTTCGAAATACTTTTTGGGTTTTGGCGTAGTAAGAAATTTTGATATTGCCTTTAGGTGTTTTAAAAAGGCTTCAGAAAAAGGTAACGCCGATGCAATGTATCATCTTGGACTTATGTATCTTCACGGTCAAGGCACATCTCAAGACGATAAAATGGCCTTTAAATACTTTAGAGAAGCTTCAGAAAAAGGTAATGCCGATGCAATGTACAGGCTGGGTTGGATGTACGAATATGGTAGAGGCACATCTCAAGACGATAAAATGGCAAAATATTGGTATGAGAGGTCAAAGGATTTGGGAAACATTGACTCAAAAAATAAACTAGAAAGTTTTTTGCCTGGATTAAGTCCAAAAAGGAATAAAGGTGGATTTTTTGGAAAAATATTTAAAAATATTTTTGGAGGTTAAGCTTTTTAATTTTAGAAAAGTTTGACAATTTAAATTTAAGGTTTATCATATATAGAATTAATATATTGAAAACCTAATACAGTTAAAGGCTAAGAACAGGAGTAGTAGAAAGCTTAACTTTTTAAGAGAGCCGAAGGTTGGTGCGATTCGGTAAAGGGCGCTTTCGAACTCGCCTGGGAGCTTTTCTGGTGAAAGTAAGTAATCAGAAACGTGAGGCTGCGTTAATGCTTTGAGTGAACCATCCATTTGGATGGTTAATCGTGGTGGTACCGCGGAATTTCCCTCCGTCCTCGTGATGTGAGGGTTTTTTTTTAAACAATCTTGGAAGGAGGGATTTTATATGAAAATGAGAGGAACTGCTGCAATCTTAAAGGTTCTTGAGTCACAAGGCGTTAAAAATGCATTTGGCATTACTGGTGGGGCAATAATGGGTCTTTATGATGAACTTTACAAAAATCCAGTTTTTAAACATTATATGATGAGGCATGAACAAGGGGCAGCCCACGCTGCAGATGGTTATGCGAGAGCTTCAGGTGAAGTTGGAGTGTGTATTGCCACTTCAGGGCCTGGAGCGACAAATCTTGTAACGGGAATAGCAAATGCTTATATGGACTCGATTCCTATTATTGCGTTAACTGGTCAAGTGCCGACAAGCGTTATGGGTACCGATGCGTTTCAGGAAACCGATATATTTGGTATAACTTTGCCTATTGTAAAGCATAGCTATATTGTTAAAAATCAACAAGAAATACCTACTATTTTTAAAGAAGCTTTTTATATTGCGTCTACAGGAAGGCCTGGACCAGTACTTATCGATCTTCCAAGAGATATTTTAATGAATGAAAATGAGTTTAATTTTAATAAACCTATTAACATTCCTGGCTATAAACCAACGACCGAAGGACATCCTTTACAGATTAAGAAAGCAGTTAAAGTTATACAAAAATCAAAAAGACCAGTACTTTTAGTTGGTGGTGGAGCAAGGGATTGCGTTGATGAGATTAAGGAATTTGTTGAAAAAACTCATATTCCTGTAGCTCATACATTGCATGGCAAGGGTGTCTTGCATCCTGATTCTGTTTATCATCTTGGGATGCCTGGTATGCACGGTTTGCCCTGCGCTAATAAGGCACTAATGGAATCTGATTTGATCATTGCAGTTGGAGCACGATTTGACGATAGAGTCACTGGCCATCTTGCTTCGTTTGCACCACACGCAAAGGTGATTCATATTGACGTTGATCCAGCTGAAATTGGGAAAAATGTTCCGGCATTAATTCCTATAGTGGGGTTAAGCAAGAATGTTTTAGCACAATTAAATAAAGAACTTGAGCAAATGCAACCAAAGAACGAGTGGATGAAACATATTGAAGAATGGAAAAAAGAGTTTTGCCTTGAATATAAACCACCTAAAGCTCACGATGGTATTTATCCGCAAGAGTTTTTTTATATTTTTAGTCAGATTTTGGATACAAACGGTATTGTTGTAACCGATGTTGGCCAGCATCAGATGTTTGCAGCCTTGTATCTCAGAAGATTTGATCCAAGGACATTTATTTCTTCAGGTGGTCTTGGAACTATGGGATTTGGACTTCCAGCTTCCATAGGTGCCCAGGTTGCAAAGCCAAATCAGCTAGTGGTTTGTATTGCTGGAGATGGTGGATTTCAGATGACTATTCAAGAGTTGGCTGTTTTAAACTCTTACAAATTGCCGGTGAAGATAATCATTGTTAATAACGGTTATTTAGGAATGGTTCGTCAGTGGCAAGATTTGTTTTTCGAGAAGAGATATGCTGAAACAGATCTAATATCTGGAAACCCAGATTTTGTAAAAGTTGCTGAGGCTTATAGCATTCCAGGAAGAACTGTGAAAAAAAATACTGAACTAAAGGAAGCAATTGAAGAATGTCTCTCTTCTTCTGGTCCCTACTTATTAGATGTTTGGGTAGAGAGGGAGGAGAACGTCTTTCCAATGGTTCCTCCAGGTGTTGATATAACAAAGATGATTTTTGGGAGGGAAAGCAAATGAGACACACTCTTAGTTTGGTAGTTATTAACAAAGCAGGTGTTCTTGCAAGAGTTGCTGGATTATTTGCTAGGCGCGGTTACAATATTGAGTCTTTAACTGTAGCTCCTATGGAGAATGAAGGCTATTCACGAATGACAATACTAGTTGAAGGCGACGACAAGGTTGTTGAACAGATAGCGAAGCAACTTCACAAACTTATTGATGTGATTAAGGTGTTTGATTATTCGCAAGAAAATATTGTTGAAAGGCAGCTAGTTCTTATAAAAACAAAGGCAAGTGGGCCAGTACGATCTGAAATTCTGCAAATAATAAATATTTTTAGAGCCCGCGTAGTGGATCTTTCTAGGGATACTTTAACGGTTGAAGTAACAGGGGATGAAGAGAAGGTTTATGCTTGTCTTAATTTGCTTAAACCGTATGGAATTATAGAAGTTTTGTTTAGTGGTAGAGTTGCTATGAAAAGAGGGTAATTTAAATTTTTACAAAAATAATGGGAGGTTATAGGAATGGTTAAAGTGTATTATGATCAAGATGCGGATTTAAAATTCTTAAAAGACAAGAGAATTGCTATTTTGGGTTTTGGGAGTCAAGGGCATGCTCATGCTTTAAATCTTAAAGATAGTGGTCTTGACGTTATAGTAGCTTTAAAACCCGATTCAAAGAGCGCTCAGAAGGCTATTAATTCTGGCCTAAAAGTGACAACTGTGTCTCAAGCAACACAAGATGCCGATATTATAGTGTTTTTGATTCCTGATGAACTTCAGTCAAAGATATATGCAAACGAAGTAAAACCCTATCTCAAGGCTGGTAAAGCTTTAGTTTTTGCTCATGGTTTTAACATCCACTTTAATCAAATTATTCCACCTGCTGATGTAGATGTTTTTATGGTAGCGCCGAAGGGGCCTGGACATCTTGTTAGAAGACAGTTTGAGGAGGGGAAAGGTGTTCCATGTTTGTATGCTATTTATCAAGATGCAAGCGGGAATGCTTTTGATATGGCGCTTGCTTACGCCAAGGGAATTGGTGGTACTAGGGCTGGAGTTTTGAATACAACTTTTAAAGAAGAAACCGAAACTGATTTATTTGGTGAACAAGCCGTTTTATGTGGTGGTCTTACTTCTTTGATAAAAGCTGGGTTTGAGACTCTTTGTGAGGCGGGATATCAGCCTGAACTTGCGTATTTTGAAGTCTTACACGAAATGAAACTTATAGTTGATTTGATTTACGAAGGCGGATTTGGATGGATGAGGCATTCAATTTCAAATACAGCGGAATATGGTGACCTAACTGTAGGACCACGAGTAGTAGGTCCTGAGGTTAAAGAGAACATGAAAAAAGTTTTAAACGATATTCAAAGTGGGGTATTTGCTAAAGACTGGATTTTGGAAAATGCTGCAGGTCAGCCTGTGCTCAATGCACTTAGAAAAAAGGCAAGGGAACACAAAATCGAAGAAGTAGGAAAGAAAATTAGAGCAATGATGTCTTGGTTGCCAAAAGTTGAATACTAAGGAGTGAGTATCTTGAAAAGAATTAAAATTTTTGATACAACTCTCCGTGATGGGGAACAATCTCCTGGTGTAAGTCTAAATAGTGAAGAAAAGTGTGAAATTGCAAAACAATTGGCTAGGCTTAACGTCGATTGTATTGAAGCTGGATTTCCTATTGCTTCTGAGGGTGATTTTAGAGCCGTACAACAGATTGCGAGGGAGGTAAAGGGACCAATAATCGCAGCCCTTGCAAGGGCGAAAAAGGAAGATATAGACAAAGCTTGGGATGCAATAAAGGAGAGTGAAAAGCCAAGAATTCATACTTTTTTGGCTACGTCCGATTTGCATCTTGAAAAGAAACTTCAGATTTCGCGTGAGGTTGCTTTATCTAAAATAAGAGAATCTGTAAAATATGCTAGCTCTCTATGCTCAGACGTAGAGTTCTCTGCAGAAGATGCTTCTAGAAGCGACCTTGAATTTCTTGCCCAGTGTGTTAGTGTAGCTATAGAGGCAGGTGCAAAAACAATAAATATACCTGATACTGTTGGATATGCCACACCAAGTGAAATGGCTGATATCATTCGTTATTTAAAGGAAAACGTAGTAGGAATAGAAAAGGTAGATCTCTCTGTTCACTGCCACAATGATCTTGGTCTTGCTGTTGCTAATTCTTTGGCTTCTATTGAAGCAGGGGCTACTCAGGTAGAGTGTACAATTAATGGGATTGGAGAAAGAGCTGGAAATGCAGCTTTAGAAGAGATAGTAATGGCACTATTTGTTAGGAAAAATTTTTACCAAAGTTACACTGGAATAAATACTCAGGAAATTTATAGAACTAGTAGGCTTGTATCTTCATTGACTGGCATGAATGTACAGGCGAATAAGGCTATTGTTGGTGCAAACGCCTTTGCACACGAGTCAGGTATACATCAAGATGGAGTTTTAAAGGATAAAAGGACATATGAGATACTTGACTCAGAACTGATAGGACTTACCGGTTCACAAATGGTACTTGGTAAACATTCAGGCAGACATGCCTTTAGAAAAAGGATTGAAGATTTAGGATTTAGACTATCTTCGAGTGATCTTAACAAGGCATTTATAGCTTTTAAAGAAATGGCTGACAAGAAACAACAAATTCACGATATGGATCTAATTACTCTTATAAGTGATATCATTTTTCAGGGTGAAGAATTTTATAGGGTTGATTATGTTAGTGTCTTTTCAGGCACTAACTCCTATCCTACAGCTACTGTAGTTTTGGAGAAGAATTCTGGAGAAAGGTTGATAGATTCAGGTATAGGCAATGGCTCAGTAGATGCAATTTATAAGACAATTGAAAAAATAGTAAATTTAAAGCTCAATTTAGTTGACTTTAACATTAAAGCTATCACAGGCGGAACTGATGCATTAGGAGAGGTTACGGTTAGAGTTCAAGATTCAGATAAGAGAGTTTTTATTGGTAGAGGTTCGGATACCGATATTCTTGTAGCGTCTGCGAAAGCATTTGTAAGTTCTGTAAATAAGATGATTAGCTATAATTCAATGCAAACTTAAGAAAAGAAAAATGTGGGGGGGATAAATTTTAGAATATGCTTACTATTGACAAAATCTGTATTGAAGTATACTGTATATAAAGTATAATAAATACAATATTATAAACTTTTTTTGGGTGGAGGAAGAGTTGTTTTTATTTAGAAAGAAAAAGATATATTGTGGCATAGAGATAGATGGCAATATATTAAGATTTTCTCAGGTTGAAAATCGCAAATCTTCCTTTCTTTTAAAGGATTATCAAGAAGTTATATTGCCGCAACCTTACACCAAAGATTCAAATATTGAAAGCGTAAAATCATTTTCTTCTCTACTCGAGCAACAATTTGGAGGTTTGAAAAATGTTGATTTTGTATTAGGATTACACGGTACTCAAGTTATTCTAAAGAATGTTAGACTTCCTATGTTGCCTGCTGAGGAAGTTCCTCTTGTAGTAAGATCTGAAGCTGATAGATATTTGCCGATACCACCAGAAGAGGCATATCTTGATAGCTGCTTTTTACGGGATATAAGTATAGGAAATGACAGTTTTGTTGATGCTCTCTTGGTTGCTATTCCTAGAAGGATTGTTGACCCATATATAGACTCCTTTAATAGGGCTAATTTAAACCTCAGTAAAATTGACATTTCAATTTTAGCTCTTGCAAGAGCGCTTGGAGAACAGCTTCTTTCCGGAATACAAATGATTATGAAAATATTTTTTGAGGGAGTTAATATTTTAATTCTTGATGAGGGATTTCCTGTATATCAGCGTTTTATTCTAATTCCTTATGATAATCTCGTGAAAAATGAGAGCGGGAGTTTGGATTTACTTCTATCTGAGATTGAGAGAACAATTAACTTTTACCTTTCTGATAAGGTTAATAAAGAAATTAGCAAATTAAGCTTTGTTGGAAGAAGTGAGAATGATAAGTCTTTGTTTAATAATATAAAAGAAAAAATTGGTATTTCCTTTGGAGAGGCAAAAATTATTCCAAATAAATTACTGAAGGGAAAATTTGATGAAAATGCTCTTATTTATTCTGGTATTTCAGTGGGGTTAGGGATGAGAAATGAAAGATAACGTCTATTTAAGATATGTAATAAATTTACTGCCAGAGGAATTTGTAGAAAAGGGCAGCGAGTTTAACCAAAATTTGATTTTTCTAGTTCCTGTTATTGTTCTTTTTTTTATGCTAGTTTTGACAGGCGTATCTTTCGCTTTAAATTTTTATATTTCAGCTAAGATAACTAACGTAAACAACCAAATTACGATGTTAATGCCGGATGCTTTAAATTATGACGTTCTTTTAAAGAAGAAAAATGAATTACAAGAAGCTAACAGAATTTTGCAGGGGATAGACCAAAGATCAAAGGTGGACATTGATGTGTTAGAAGATCTAAGATCTAATATACCTGCTGATACCTGGATTACCTCGTTAAAAATAAATGGTTCGCATTACACTTTAAATGGTTCTTCACTTAGCTCTACCTCGCCGCCGTATTTTTACTATTTAATTTCAAAATCAAAAATACTCTCTAATCCAAGATTAGATGAAATTATAAGAGTATCTAATAAGGGCAAAGAGAACTCAGGTGATGTCTTCAATTTTATTTTTGATTTTGAGGTTTTAAGATGAAAAGCTTTATATTAAATTACTTTAAAAATTTAAGCTATAGAGAGAAAAAATTGCTTTCCTTTACGCTCTCACTTTTGCTTATTGTCTTTTTTGGCATGTTTTTTATATTTCCTCAGATCCAACAATTTTTGGTACAGAAATCAACTTTTGATACTAAACTAGCTCAGTTAAATGAGTATAAAAATAAATCTATTGCTCTAGCCGCTTTAAGAAGGGATTTTAATGAGGCTAGTTCTGAGATTGATAAAATTAGATCAAGATTTATAGTTCAGAACGATATGCCCAAGATGTTTGTGGATTTATCGAATTTAATAGAGGCGTCAGGAGGTACTCTTGTGGAATTTAAACCAGAAGGAATATCCGAAACTCCTAACGTTCAACAAAATAATAAACAACCAGCAAATAGCGGCGAAGCTTTTAGTAAGACGGTTATGCAGCCGGCTAATCAACCTACAGCTGGTAATGTAGCACAACCGTTATCAAATACTAATCCTTACTTAAATGCTGAAAAAATTCTTAATATTAAGACTATAAAGTTTGCGCTTAAGGTAGATTTTCATGGATATGAGGCAATGAAAAAATTTATGCAAAGTTTAAGTACATTTCCTAAAATACTTACGTTGGATAACTTCCAAGTAGTTGGATACTCAGAGAAGGATAAAACTTTGAGACTTGATATGACTTTAGACGGGTTTTACGATATGTCAAAGCCTAAATAGGGAGAACGAATATGGATAAAGAAAAGAGAATGAAAATTATATTGGGAGTTCTTGTTTTAATTCTGATAATAGCTGTAGGAATTAACCTTTATCCTCAAATATTTCAATTAAATGCAAATAAACCAAAAGTTTCTACTAATGCTATTCAGCCTTCTGAAGTTAAAAAAGAAAACGTCGTGACTTCGAGTAATATTTTTAACCCTGAAACTCTCCAAAAACCAAACGTGCCGATAGGTAGATCTGATCCTTTTATTCCTCTTATTAGCTCGGAAAGCAATACAAATAAAGTTCAAGGTTCATCTGGTTCTAGCATTAATTTGCCTATGATTAAAGCAAGTCCTTTTCCACCTACTCTAAAGTTGGTAGGAGTGTTAAGAGTAGGAGACAAAATGATGGCAGTTATAGAAAATGGACAGCAAACATATACTGTTAAGCGCGGTGATATTATATTGGGAAACATAAGGGTCGAAAATATATACCTTAATAGTGTTGTTTTAACTTCTTCTGGCCAAACAAGAATCTATCAACTATAAAATATGTGAGGTGAGTCTTATGAAATGGTTTTTAAGTTCCTGTTTTTTTATAGTTTTTTTATTTTTATCTTTTATATTTACAAATTTGTCGTATGCAGATGATAAAGTTATGCTTGTTAATATAGGAACGAACAATCAAGATACTTATGACGAATTAACCCTTACTTTTAATGGTTCTATAGATCTCAATAGCGTTAAAGAGGAAAGACTTAATTATCCAGATTGCATAAAATTTACCTTTAAAAACGTAGGTCTTTCACTTAAACCAGGACAAAAATTTTTTGCAAATCTCTCAAAAATAGATTATCTTTCCTATTACATTGTTCCAGAAGGAGTTGAGCTTTATGCTTATCTTAGGGATCCTGATACTAGCGTAAATTTCCAAAAGACTGCAGATAATGTTTTGGAATTGAAGTTTCAATCAAAAGAGATATCAAAATCTGAGCAAACTAAAACTTCAGAAAATAAAGGTACTGAGAATAAATCTTCTAACCAAAGCGCTTCGAGTTCTTCTAATGAAAACGATTTAGATTCTGGACTTTATCCAAAGGGTTACAATCCTTCTGAGTTAAAGTCAAAGATTGAAAATACACAAAATGAGAGTGCTTACAACTTTCAGACTAATAATTCTCCAATGATCTCATATATGGCTTTTAAGGGTGCAGATATAAGGGACGTTTTGGCGACGTTGGCGAGGTTGGGTGGATATAATCTAGTTGCAGCTGATTCTGTTAAAGGCTCAGTTACCGTTGATCTTAAAGATATAAGCGTAGATGATGCAATTAAGCTCGTTACGAAAATTAATAACTTCTCGATGCAAAAAGTTGGCAACGTTCTTGTAGTGGGAACTGATAAGGATCTGAGTAATTTTGGTGTGATCAGGGTTTATAAACTATATAATGTAGGAAATAAAACTGTTATTGAAACTTCTACTTCAGCGACTTCGGGCGGTACTACCGGTGGGGGTGCATCAGGACTAACTATAAATAAAGTGACTACCATGAGACAAGGAGTTGATGTTGCAAAATTGATAGCAGAAGGTATTGGAGCAACCTTTTCATCAACAAAGATTGCCTCATCTTCTGGTGGTGGTGGAGAGTCAACATCAACAAGTAGTTCGAGTAATAGCTCTGGAAAGGTCCTTTATGATGACAGGACTAATACAATTACTGTTATAGCGCCAGAGGATAAACAAAAAATTGCAGAAGAATTGTTACAAAATCTTGATAAACCTCTTAAACAAATTGAAGTTCAAGTGATGGTGATTGAACTTGATAACCAGGGAATTAAAGAGCTTGGTATAAATTGGCCAAATAATATTCAGTTTTCTGGAACTGTTACTGGTACAAGAACTTATGGAACTTCGAAAAGTAAGTCTACTGTTTTTACGGGCACAATTTCAAACATTACTGCTTCCCTATATGCACAGTTGGATAAAAGCAATGGAAAAATACTTTCAGATCCAAGAATTCTTGCTTTAGATGGACAGGATTCATATGTTTTTGCTGGTGATAAACTATATATTCCACAGGTGTCTTCAGCAACAGGCGGTAATGTAACTTATACCACGAATGAGTACGACGTAGGAGTTCTCTTGAAAATTACACCCTTTATTGGTGAGAATAACGAAATTACTATTCATGTTACTCCTTCTGTTTCTGCATTTAACGGTAATATTTCTCAACTTCAGATTAATCAGCCATTTACTACGACTATAAGAGAGGCTGATGTTACTGCAAGGGTAAAGGATGGACAAACTTTTTATATTGGTGGCCTTATAAGTGACGAAGAAAGAAAAGAAACAATATCTATTCCGGGGTTAGGCAATATGCCTATTCTTGGGCCAATGTTTAGATATGATTATAATTTGAAAAATAGGACAGAAATAATATTTTTACTTACACCTCATATTGTAAAAAATAGCTAGTGTTAAAAAGATATTCTTTTGTCCTCTTATTAATTTTTGGCTTGCTAATATTTTATTTTGGTAATAGGATGCAGGATGAAACAAAGTTTAAAAACAAAGATGAAACTGTTAAAGAAAATGTTTCAAAAAATCAAAATGAAAACCAAGTTTTTAAAACTAATCCTCAAGAAAGAAACAGCGAAAGAAAAAATGATGAGATATTAAAAAAATATAGCTCAAACTACGAAATTGACAGAGCCAAAGGTAAAACTGTAGTTTTGACTTTTGATGCTGGTGCCGATGGTAGTAGATTGCCAGACATCTTAAACATTCTTTCTGAAAATAAAGTTAGAGCAACCTTTTTTCTTACTGGTCCCTTTTGCGAAAAGTATCCAAGTTTAGTCAGAAAAATTACAGAATACGGTTTTGAAGTTGGAAACCACTCTTATGCACATAATGATATGACAAAAATGTCTAATGAAGCAATTAAGGAAGATATTCTTAGGGCTCAAGACATAATTATTAAAACTACAGGTCAAGATCCAAGACCTTGGTTTAGGCCGCCTTATGGAGCTAGAAATGATAGGGTAAGGGGAGTATTAAAATCTCTAGGTTATGAAACAGTATATTGGACTATTGATTCTCTTGATTGGGAAGATAATATGACTGTTGAAATGGAAAAAAATAGAATATATAATAACTTGGTAGATGGAAGTATTATTTTACTTCATATTGGCAGTAAAACGACTCCAATAATTCTTTCAGAGATGATAAAGTATTTTAAAAGCAAGAATTATAGGGTTACTGATTTATCTGGTGCTCTTAGATGAATGAAGGAGGCTATTTATGAAAATTCTAGTAGCTGTCGATGGTTCTAAGTATTCTAGAGAAGCAGCTTTGTGGGCAGTAAAAATAGCTAGAAAAGAAAATGAAGCTAAGATTATAGCAGTTTATGTAGAAAGGCTCTTTTCAAGAGAGAATTATTTATTAAATGATGAAGAATTTGATCTAAGTATTGAAAAAAAGGCAAATGATATATTTGAAAAATCATTTGAGAATATAGATATTGAGGGCATTAAACTTGAAAAAGTAGTAGAAAAAGGTAGCCCTGCATCAAAGATATTAGATGTTGCTGATAGAGAAGATGTTGATTTAATTGTAGTCGGCAATAGAGGAAGTTCTGGTATAAGCAATTTCTTTTTAGGATCTGTATCTGATAAAGTTTTTACTTATTCAGTTAGACCTGTTCTTGTTGTAAAGATTAGAGAAAAGGAACCAATAATAGAAACTGTAGCTATAACTTAGTTTTGAAATTCGCTATTGCCTCTTTATAAAGCTCAACAACTGCACTTGTGATTTTTTCCCATGCAAAGTTAATTGCATAGGGTCGTGCTTTTCTCTCTAATTCTTTCCTTGCGTCTATATTTTTAATTAGATAGCATATTTTACTTGCAAGGTCATTCGAATCGTTTGGTTCAACCAATAAACCGTATTGTCCATTTTTTAATAGGCTTCTGTAACCTGTGATATTTGATGCTATTACTGCTGTGCCACATGAAAGAGCTTCTAAAATAGTCATTCCAAAGCTTTCTCCGCCTAATGCTGGTGAACAGAATATCCAGGCTCTAGCATACTCTTTTGCCAGATTTTCTTCGCTTAATTCCCCTAGAAACACAATACCATCAAGGTCTTGAAATTTATTAATTCTTTTTTCTGTTGAGTATCCAGCAATCCTAAGTTGAGCATTTGGGAATTTTTGAAAAATTTTATTCCATGCTCTTAATATTACGTCAAGTCCTTTTCTTTTTTCAAGTCGGCCTACAAAAAGTATTGTAGGTTGTTGATATTTTTCTAAAGGTGCAAATATTTCAATATTAACTCCGTTAGGTATAATCTTAAATTCACCAGAAATATATTGTTCTGCAAAGTGCATTGATGCTTCAGAAACTGCGATTTTAATGTTTATTTTGTCAGAAAATCTTTTTGAAATCGGTTTGAACCATTCGAATGGAAATGGTATGTCAGAATAAGCGTGAAAGGTACCTACAATAGGCTTATTTATAGTAAATATAGAAAAAAGAGATGGGCCAGGGGCGAAGGGTTCGTGAACATGCCATAAATCAAAGTTTTCTTTTAACAAAAGTATTTTACCGATTGCTCCTGGTGTAGGAGCAAGTCTTGCTATTGAACCATTTGTCATAAATGGGAATGATCGACCTACAGTGTGAAATTTAGAATGTTCAACATTATAGGCAAGTGGTTTTCCTGGTTCTGCAGGAGCAATTATGTGTGCTTCTATATCATATTTTTCTAAATATTTTTGTAGGAAAAACAGATGGCTGTTAACTCCACCTTTAAAAGAGAAGGAATATGGGCTGACTAAGGCTACTTTCATTGAAAATCATCTCCAATCCAGTTCGGCTGAAAAATAAACCATTGTGTTGGGCTTTTTTTTACCAGTTCTTCTATATTTTTTATTAATAAATTTGTAATTTCTTCTATTGAACTTTCGCTTTTATAGTTTATTTCTTTGAAATATATGTCATATTTTTTATTTGTTCTATACAAACTTGCTACAAAAAGTAAAGGTTTGGCTTTTTTTATTAAAAATGAAGGTCCGTCATTGAAGATGCATTCTCTACCGAAAAATAAAGTTTTTTTGCCATGCTTTGTTAAATTTCTATCCACTACTAATGCCATTATGTTGCCATTTTTTAATTCTTTTAGTAATTTTACTCCGGTAAATTCATCTAGTGGAATTACGTTTAATCCAGCTTTCTCTCTAATCTTTTTAAAAAAAATAAACAACCATTTGGGTTTTATTGGTTCAACTACAGTAAAAACCTGTTTATTACATTCCTTTCCTATCGAAGCAATTATATATGAGCCCAAATCCCAGTTTCCAAAGTGTGCAGTAATTACAATTATACCTTTGCCATTTGCTTTTTTGAAATGTTCCTTTAGTTTTAAGTAAGATAAATCATAGTCATTAATAAAATATTTAACAAGTTTAATTAAGATTGGCAATAAAATTATTTCAAGATAATAAACAGAATAGTTATAAAAATTTTGGCTTACTAAACGGTTTATTTCCTTTTCACTTAAATTTTGAAAAAGGTTCTTAAATCTTAATTTTGCTAGATAAACCCCCTTTTTGTGGATTAATCTCATAAAAAGTGAGATGGGATATGCAATTATATTTATAAGTATAAAAATAAAACTACATAAAAGATTTTTAGCCTTTTCTTTGCAGGACATAACATCTCAATTCCCCTTATATCCTTTGAGGGCTATTAAAATCCTTTGAAAAGTTGTAAATATTGATAATAGTGTAAGTATTATAAGTCCTACTAACAAATAGCCTGATGCAAGAGCAATAATTAACAATAAGAGTCTTTCTGGTCTTTGCATAAGCCCCCCCTTAATAGGAACATTATCACATTCTGATCTTGCTTTTGAATAAGAAATCATAAAGGAAAAAATCATTGATAAAAAAGAGAAAATTATAATCAGGTTACTATTATTAATTATTCCGTATATAGCTATAAAAGTAAAAATAAAACCTTCTGAAAGCCTGTCAAGAGTGGAATCTAAAAAACCACCAAATTTGGTTATCTTTCCAGAAATTCTTGCGACTAACCCATCTATTGAATCAAATGAAACTGCAATTAATAAAAGTAAAGCGCTCAAAATATTTGGAAGAAATATAATAGATAATGAGGAAAAGAAGGTGAATACAGTGCAAAAAATCGTGATAGAGTTTGGAGAGATGTTCATTTTTGATAGTAGTTTTGCTATTGGGTAAATAATTGGTTTTATTAATTTTCTCTTATCTATATCCATTTATTAGCTTCTCACTTATTTTTTGTGCAAAACTTTTAATATCTGAATTTAGTCTTGTTTTAGCAATTCTAAGATGTTCTTTTATGCTCCAAAAATCTCCATATGCCCTTGTCTGTCTGTTTATAATAGCTCTCTTTACGTCTTCAAGTGTTTTTGTATTCTCTGGGAATAAAGTGTATGCACTTCCTATTGTGTCTAGTGTATGAGAATCAGTTCCAGCAACTTCTGCTAAATTTAAGATTTTATTTAGCTCTAAGACCTTTTGTCTGATAACTCTTCCTGCTAGTGTTGGATTTATGATTTCTATTGCATCAGGTTTTGGGAAGTGCTCCCTTTTAAATATTTTCTTAATGCAATGAAGAGGAATACTATAAGTTAACGGGCTCATCGGATGGGGCAGTACTATTATTCCTCCCGATTCATACGTTATTTCTATTGTTTTGTAAAGACTGGTAAACTTTCTAATGTGTTTCTCTATAAACAGGCATATTACATGTCCTTGAAGAGTAGTTACCTCAACTCCTGGAACCACAATTAACCCGTATTTGTCACCTAATTCGGCTGCCTTAAGAGAACCCTTTATGTTGTCGTGATCGGTTATGGCGATTATTTTTAGATCGGTATTTTGTGCTGCATATTTAACAATCTCTTCTGGTGAAGCTATTCCATCGCTAAAGTTGCTGTGTATATGCAGATCGGCCTTGATAAGTTTTCTATCCATTTTTTACCTCTATTGGTAAAAAAATATACCATTGTTGCGGATAAACTTTTACGTATTTTTCAAAAGAATATGCCCATTCTTGCATTGCTGCTTTGTAGTCTTTTTTTGGTTTAATGCATTCTTCTATGTGACAATCGAAGTTAAATGTTGCTTTTCTAATTATAAATACTGGTAAAATTGGACATTGTCTTGAGGTTGCAATTTGAAAAGCTGCTTTTGGAAAAGCAATTTTGTGATTTAAAAAATTTACGTAGTCAGATGGATGGTTTATTGATATATCGCTTAGCATGCATAAAATTTGATTTTCTTTAAGTGAGCGTATTATTTCTTTAACGCCATTCTTTGCAGGAATTACGTCAAAACCGATTCTTGAACGTATTAGTTTTATTAAATTACCCGCAAGAGGGAAATCAAGATTGGCAACGACTTTCAATCTTTTGTTATTGTATATAAATAGGCTTCCAACATCCCAGTTGCCTATATGCGCTGTGCTCACTATTACCCCCCTTTTTAATGATAGGGCTTCATCAAGCCGTTCTAAGTTAAGAAAATTTATATTAAATTTTTTTTTGTTTATAAACAATATTAAGAGTTCATATAAATAATCACTATAAGAGAGAAGGGCTTCTTTGGCAAGTTGCTCAGGATTGTTATGGTTTGATGCTTCGCCTATTATTTTATAATTGTTGAGTATGATCTCTCTTTTGTTTTTATTATCCCAATATATACCAAATATTACTTTTCTTATTAGTTTTTTAACTAAAGACAGCTTATTCTCCCTTTATGAAATCTTCAAGCATTGCCCTTGCTTGTGTGTCTGGATATTGTACAGGAGGACTCTTCATCAGATATGCACATGCGCTAATTATTGGCCCTCCCAACTTTCTGTCTTTTGCTAATTTCGCTAACCTTACTGCATCAACTATTATTCCAGCTGAATTTGGAGAATCCCACACTTCTAACTTACATTCTATATTCAAAGGAACCTCCCCGAAAGCCTTACATTCCATTCTTATATATGCCCACTTTCTATCGTGTAACCATGGAATATAGTCTGAGGGACCAATATGAATATTCTCTTCTGACATCGGTTCTGGCATTAAAGAGTTTACTGCATTCGTTTTACTAATTTTTTTTGATTCTAACCTTTCTCTTTCAAGCATGTTTAAGAAATCTAAATTTCCCCCTACGTTAAGTTGAAACGTTCTCTCTATTTCAAGTCCTCTATCAAGGCAAATCTGTGTAAGAGCTCTGTGTAAAATTGTAGCTCCAAGTTGAGATTTGATGTCATCGCCGATTATCGGTAAATTTTTATCTTTGAATTTTTTTGCCCACTCTTTATTGCTTGCTATAAATACTGGAATTGCGTTAATTACGCCAAGATTTGCTTCTAGCGCACAGTCCATATAGAATTCTGTAGCTTTTTGGCTTCCTACAGGCAAGTAGTTTATTAGAATATCTGCTTTTGATTCTTTTAAAACTCTAACTACATCAACTGGTTCGGATTTTGATTCTATGATTGCCTTTGCTGCGTATTTACCTATGCCATCGTTGGTATGTCCTCTCATGACTGTTACGCCTAAATTTGGGACGTCGTGAAGTTTAATAGTGTTATTTGGTGATGCAAATATAGCTTCCGAAAGATCTTTACCAACCTTTCTTTCATCAATGTCAAAAGCGGCTACAAAACGAATATTTTCTAACTTATATGGTCCTATCTTGTCATGAATTAAACCAATAGGTTTTTTCGTTGAATTTTTGTAAAATTCAACCCCTTGTACGAGAGAAGAGGCGCAATTTCCAACCCCGACTATTGCAACTCTTATTTCTTGCATTTTATAACTCCTTTCTTTTTTGAAAACTTGCTGATATTTTATAAAAAATATTTTCTATAAAAAAATATTTTCCTACAATTTTAGCTTTACTTAAAATTTCTACCAGATTTTCTCTCGAAATTTCTGATTCTGTTTCGACATAAGAATAAGTTTTGCCAAACCCTTCTATTGAATGCGCATCACTTCCAGCTGCGACTATCTTTCTGTTCTTTGCCGCAAACTCTTCAGCGAGAAAATTTTCATAAGGTAATGACTTAGCATTAAACGATTCAATTATATCAAATTCATCTATTAGAGAAACTTTGGCAGAATTTTTTATAGCATTTCTAAAGAAGGAAAAAGGATGAGGAATATATACAAGACCCCTTTGTTCTCTAATTTGTTTTATAGTTTCAGAGGCACTTAAAAAAGGTTCTATTTCACTATCTAGAAAGAGTCCGATTATTTCACCTTCTTTAGTTAGAATTTCCTCACCTACAATTATTTTAATTTCTTTTATTTCGTTTTTCGCAATTAAGGCTCCCTTTATGGTGTTGTGATCTGTTATAGCAACTACATTTATACCGTGTAATAAAGATTTATTTCGTAGTTCTTCAATAGTAATATTCGAATCTCTTGAAAAATTAGTATGAACGTGCAAGTCAATTTTATATTTCATTTTTCTTTTGAAACTCCAACCTTTGGACAGATATCGTTTAAAATACAATTCGAACATTTAGGATTTTTTGCAGTACATATTGCTCTTCCATATTGATTTAAGGCATAAGAAAATCTAAACCAATTTTTTTCTTCAACATTTTTAGCTATCTCTTTTTCAACGATAAGCGGATCGCTTTTGTTTACAAGACCCAAGCGAAAAGCAATCCTTTTTACATGCGTATCAACAATTATAGAACTTTTGTTGAATATATAGCCTAAAATTGCATAAGCCGATTTTCTTCCAAGGCCTGGGATCTTTATTAAGTCATCGAAATTACTTGGCAGATTTGAATTAAAGTTTTCAATTACAAATTTTGCCCCCTCCTTAAGAGCTTTAGCCTTGTTATGATAAAAGCCCGTTGGATGAATTAAATTTTCTAAATCTTCTAAAGGAATTTTTCTTAAATCTTCGAAGTTTTTTATACGCTTAAATAAATCTTTTGTTACTAAATTTACTCTTTCATCTGTGCATTGGGCAGCAAGAACAATAGCAACGTAGAATTCAAAAGGGTTGCTAAAGTTTAGATTGCTTTTTATTTCAGGATAAAGCGACTGAAACCTGTTTAAAATTTCAGAATAGATGTTATTGTTATTTAAACCCATTTTAGTTATTTGTTTGTTCCCTTTTGCTTTTTTGAATATTTATCCTTTTTCAAATCTGAAAAATCTTCTGAGAGAGCCTTAATACTTAGGTTTATTTTGCCATTACTTTCAAGATCGAGAACCTTTACCGCTACCTCGTCACCTAATTTTAAAACATCTTCAACGTTCTTTACTCTTGTTTTTGAAAGTTCTGAAATATGCACTAAACCCTCTTTTCCTGGAGATATTTCAACTAGAGCTCCGAAGTTAAATATCTTAGTTACCTTACCAATATAAACTTGTCCAGGAACTATTGGCTTGACTATATTTTGTATGATTTCGATAGTCTTTTTTAACCCTTCTTTGGATGTAGAAGCTATAAAAATTTTGCCGTCTTGTTCAATACTGATTTTTGAGCCCGTGTCTTCTATGATTTTTTTTATTATTTTTCCTCCTTGCCCTATTATATCGCTTATCTTTTCAGGATTTATCTGGATCATTTCTATTCTGGGAGCATAATTTGAAAGCATTTCTCTTGGACGAGATATAGCTTGATTCATCTTTTCTATAATTATTTTTCTACCATCGCCTGCCTTTTTTATTGCTGTTGAAAGAGCACTGACAGATATTCCTGAAACTTTCACATCTAATTGGAGAGCGCTAATCCCATCTACTGTACCTGTAACCTTAAAGTCCATATCTCCTAACGCGTCTTCTAAGCCTGTGATGTCTGATAGTACAACAATTTCATCTCCTTCGTATATAAGTCCCATGGCTATCCCACCAACGTGTTTTGAGATTGGAACACCTGCATCCATAAGGGAAAGAGATGAACCACATGTAGATGCCATAGAAGAAGAGCCATTTGACTCAAGTATTTCAGAAACGACCCTTATGGTGTATGGAAAATCTGATTCTTTTGGTAAAACAGGCAATAGGGCTTTTTCTGCTAACGCACCATGTCCAATTTCTCTCCTACCTGGCCCCCTTGATGGTTTTGCCTCGCCTACACTAAAACCTGGGAAGTTATAATGATGCATGTATCTTTTTCTAATTTCATTGCTCGACTGATAGAGTGTATCTATTATTTGTGAATCTTCTTGTGTACCTAGCGTTGTAATACTAAGAGCTTGCGTTTGACCTCTAGTGAAAAGGGCTGAACCGTGTGTTCTTGGTAACAAACCTACTTGAATAGATATTGGTCTAATTTCATCCAATCCTCGACCATCTACTCTTTTTTTGTTTTTTATAACGTAATTTCTAATTATTTTTTTTAGTCTATTTTGAAAAGCTTGGCTAATTAATAATATGTTTGATTCTACGTATTCTAAACCAAATTTTTCAGATAGATTAGAGATAACTTCCTCTTTTAATTCCCTTTCTAAATTTTCAAAGTCTTGTTTTGTCTTTAAGGGAAATTTTTCTGTTATTTTGTCAGTTAAAATGGAATTTATTGCGCTAACAATATCTTCTGTAGGTTCTTGTAAATAGACTGAACTTTTGGTTGGATTTACCATTGAGATTAATTCTTTTTGGAGGTTGCATATATTTATTATTGCAGGAATAGCAAAGTTGATCGCCTCTATTATTTTATCTTCGGGGATTTCATTAAAACCTCCCTCTATCATTAAGATATTATCCTCTTTACCAACAACTACAATGTCAACGTCGCTTTGTTCGATCTGATCGATTGTGGGATTTAAAATAAATTCTTTGTTAATTCTACCTACTCTAACGGCACCTACAGGTCCATCAAAAGGAATATCTGAAATGCATAAGGCTGCACTGGAAGCAATAATGGCAAGTACATCCGCCGGGAAATTATTATCTATTGAAAGAGGAAAGGAAGAGATACAAACGTCATTTCTCAATCCCTTTGGAAATAGAGGCCTAATAGATCTATCTATAATTCTACTGTAAAGAATAGCCCTTTCACTTGGTCTTCCTTCTCTTTTAAAAAAGCCGCCTGGAAATTTTCCTGCAGCGTACATCTTTTCATCAAAATCAACTACTAGAGGCATAAAATCAATATCATTTCTAGTTTCTCTAGACATAGTTGCTGCGCTGAATACAATAGTATCTCCCGATCTTACTGTAACTGAGCCATTTGCCTGCTTTGCTAAAAGTCCTGTTTCTATGCTAATTGTTATACTATCTGCTATTTCTTTGGTAACACTAAGCACTTCATCCATTATGCAGTTTCTCTAAGACCAAGTTTACCGATCAGCTTTCTATATCTATTTACGTCTTTATTTTTTATGTAGGTTAATAGCTTTTTTCTTTGATTTACCATCTTTAAAAGACCCCGTTTTGAATGAAGATCTTTTTTGTGCTCTTTTAGATGTTCTGCAAGTTTTTCGATGCGATAAGTTAATATTGCCACTTGTACTTCTGCTGATCCAGTGTCGTTTTCGTGTAAACCAAACTCTTCTATTACCTTTTTCTTGAGCTCTTTGTCTAACATATAATCCTCCTTTAAATAATAAATCCACTATCCAAGCACTGTTTATTGCCATCTCGCAGTGCCTAGACAGGGCAAATTTGAAAACATTTATGATATATTTAGTAGTCAAATATTCAAAACTATTTTATCATAAACATGTAGCATTCTAAAAGTGAGGTTTATAAATTTGATTTTAGGAATTGATGCCGGAAGTCATAAAGTTGGTTATGCAATTTTAGATGAAAAGAATAGTGTTTTTTTAAAGGGCATAATATTGCTTAATGATTTTAGAAATGAACTTTTAAAACTTTTAAATGATTATAAAATTGAGACCATTGTTGTAGGAAGTGGAACTGGACACAAAAGAATTGTGGAATTCATAGGAGAAATTAATCCAAACTTAGAAATCGTAATAATATCTGAAAAAAATAGTTCTGTGGAAGCCAAATGGAGATATTTAAACTCATTAAAAGGATTGAAAGGTTTTTTTTATAAATTGATTGGTTATGCGGACAAACCACTTGATGATATTTCTGCTCAAATAATAGCTGAAAGATATTTAAAGGAAAGAGGAAAAAAGAAGTGAGACCTGATTGGGATTCTTATTTTATGAAAATTGCTTATCTTGTTGCTACGCGTTCAACTTGTATAAGAAGAAAAGTAGGAGCTGTTATTGTGAAGGATAAAAGAATATTGTCAACTGGCTACAATGGTGCTCCATCAGGACTTTTACACTGTCTTGACATTGGTTGTCTGAGGGACAAAATGAATATACCTTCTGGAGAACGTCAGGAACTATGTAGGGGGTTACATGCTGAGCAAAATGCGATCATCCAAGGCGCTATGTATGGAGTTAGTTTAATGGGTTCTACTATATACGTTACAAATCAACCTTGCATAACTTGTGCAAAAATGCTGATTCAAGCAGGTATTGTTAAAATAATTTATCAAGGAGATTATCCTGATACCTTTGCTTTAGAGTTGCTTAAAGAAGCTAAAGTAGATCTTATAAAATTTATTCCTAATGACAAAGAGGTGTAGTTCAATTTGTTATCTCTAATATGTTTGTTTTCCTTCTTCTTTTCACTACTGAATACAAAGTTTGTAATTTTTTTATCCGAGAAATTAAAAATTTATGATAGACCAGATAAGAGAAAAATTCATAGTGAATTAACATCTCGACTTGGTGGAGTTGGTTTTTTTATTCCTTTTGTAATCACATTAATTTTATATTCATTTTTAGTTAAAGGATTTGAAATTGCAGATTTTTTAATTTGCGTTTTACCAATTTTTTTTCTTGGATTATACGATGATCTCTTTGGAATTAATCCTATTGTGAAATTGGCAGCTCAAATCTTTGCTTCTTATATAGCCTTTAATTTAGGGTTTCATATAGATTTTATTTATTTTCCTTTTGTGGGCTATCTTTTTTTTGGGGGCATGTCATTATTTTTAACAATTTTTTGGTTAGTAGGCTTATCTAATGCGCTTAATTTAGTTGATGGTATGGATGGGTTGGCATCAGGAGTTGCTATTTTAATACTCTTATCTATGTCAATAGTTTCATACGTTTTAGATAGAGATTTCGTTTTTTTGATTTCGTTAATGCTATTATTTTCTATGATAGGCTTTTTTGTTTTCAATATAAATCCTGCCAGGATATTTATGGGAGATAGTGGGTCATTAACTGTGGGCTTTATAATTGGCTTGCTTTCCATTTCTGGATTTATGAAAGGTCTTACATTGGTAACATTATTTTCAATTGTAATTATGCTAATAATTCCAGTAGCAGACACCCTTTGGGCAATCATAAGGAGATCTATATCAGGGAAATCAATTTTCTCACCAGACAAAGGGCACTTCCATCACATGCTTTTAGAAAAGGGATGGAGTGTAAGGAAGATTAACTTTTTATTTAGGGGAATTACTGTAGCAGGGTCTTTAGTTTTCTTTTTTGTCTTTTTGCCTCAAGAATATTTCTTATTTACTGCCTCATTTTTGATATTTGGATATTTGTTTTTGTTTTTACTTGAATATATTGTTATTGGAGTGAGAAAAGGTGCATAAAGCATTGTTAATTTTTGGAACTAGACCTGAGGCCATTAAAATGGCGCCCCTTTTTTTGGAATTGAAAGACTCAAAATACTTTGATCCTGTTGTAGTTGTTACTGCACAACACAGGGAAATGCTCGACCAAGTTTTGAAGATTTTTGATATTGAGCCAGATTTTGATCTTGATATAATGAAGCCAGGTCAGAGTCTTGAAGGAATAACTATTAGGGCTCTTGAAGGTTTATGCAATATTATAAAGAGAGTTAATCCCAATATTGTTCTTGTGCAAGGAGATACAACAACCACCTATGTAGGTGCTTTAGCTGCTTTTTATTACAAAATACCAGTTGGACACGTGGAAGCAGGTTTGAGAACTTATGATAAATATAATCCGTATCCCGAAGAAATTAATAGAAAGATGACTACTTGTCTTGCGGACTTACATTTTGCACCCACTGTTACATCCTTTAATAACTTGATTAAGGAAAACGTCAAAAAGGAAGCTATTTATATTACGGGTAATACTGTTATAGATTCCTTGCTTTATGTGTCCAAAAAGGATTATTGTTTTCCACCAACTTTGAATTCAATAATGAATTCTCATTTAAGAAAGATATTGGTAACTGCTCACAGAAGAGAAAATTGGGAAGAAATGAAAAATATATTTCAAGCAATAAAAAGATTAGTTGAAAACTTTGATGATGTACATGTGATTTTTCCTGTACACATGAACCCAAAGATAAGATTTGACGCTCAAAATATTCTTGGCAACAATTCAAGGGTGTCTTTACTCGAACCTCTTGATTATGAAGCGTTTATTCACGTTATGAAAAATTCTTACCTTATACTTACTGATTCTGGTGGTGTTCAAGAAGAAGCTCCATCTCTTGGAGTGCCCGTGGTTGTTATGAGAAAAACTACAGAAAGACCTGAGGCGCTCAGAGCAAATGCGGTTATTTTAAGCGGAACTGAAGGCGAAAAAATATACAACACTGCTGCAAGACTCTTGAGCGATAAAACCTTTTATCTTTCAATGAAAAAGAAGCTCAACCCTTATGGTGACGGGAGAGCCTCTTTTAGAATTTTAAAATCACTGGAATACTTTTTTAAATTTAGTCAGGAAAGACCTGAGGAATTTAAATATAATTATGAAGATACCCTATCTTTAGAAACCTAATTGTTCGTTGATAATAAAAACGCTAAAGGGGGTAAGGGATGGTCTTTTCATTAAAATAGTGGTGATATTACATATTCTTGTAGGACCTTGGCAGTCCATACACTCTCCAGTTACGGTGCATGGATTTGGTTTATTGAGCCTTTTATTGTTGATTGGCGCTGCAATAGTTCTAATTCTTTTTCTTGCTTCTTCTTCATCCTTTACTATTTTGTTTATGCCAGATATCAATATTACTTGTTTAGGGCCAAATATCATAGAAGCAACTCTGTTTCCCACTCCATCAGTATTTATAATTTTGCCATCAAGCGTTATTGCATTAGACCCAGCTATAAATGTATCGCAAGTAAGTTGCTTTTTCCTTAGTTCTAAGACATCTTCAGGGGATAAACCTGGTTTGTTGTGATCTAAAATTATATTACCTCTTTTAGATAATATTTCTAGTATTCCAAGACTTTGTACAGTTGTTGAACCACCAACTCCGATAGTATCCTTTTCTGGGATAATTTCTAGAAGTTTTTTTATCAGCTCTTCTTTAGTATTAAAAAAGTCTGCGTTAAAATTATTTTTTCTTAGAGCCTCTACTGCTCTTTTACCTAATACCTCACCGTGCCATTTTACATTTTGGTCCATTTTTTTCTTTCCTCCATTTCAAGAAATTATTTTAAAATATTATAAAAATAATACCATCAACTTTTTTAAAAATATAATTTATTCAGAGTATTTGATTTTTTCTGTTAATTTCACGATAAATTTTTTATTTGTATAAGCTTTTTTTATTTAAAAAATTAAGACTTTTCTGACAAAGGTAGTGACATGTCAAGCTAGTGAAACTAAAATATCTATTAAATAATTTTCGAATTAGTCAATTTAAGGAAAGACTTTATTATTGACATGATAAGAAAAATCTATTAATCTATAAATGATTTTTTTAGTTAGGGGTGAAAGAAATAAAAAAAATAAAAGATGGTATGAACTTGCCCCTACATATTGTGCAATTAGGTTTTAACGTTTTAGGTACAACATTAGGAGGGTTATTATTAGGGTGGTTTTTGCAGGAGAAATTAGGTTTTGGGTTGATAGGTTTTTTGTTTGGCCTTTTATTAGGCGTTTTTTCTGGTTTGTGGATAATTTTAAAACAAATTTTAAATCAGAATGAAAGGGGGTGAAAAGAGTTGCACATTGCTGAAGAATTTATGTTGCACAAGATTATACCAATAAACATTGCAGGTTTTGACCTTAGTATTACTCAAGCAGTTTTGTGGATGTGGATAGCATCTGTTATTATGCTTCTGTACTTGTTTTATTGCAGCAGAAACATGACGGTAATACCCTCTAATAGATTGGTTACAGCGTTTGAAGTTCTTGTCGACTTTGTTAGGAAGGACCTTGTAGAGAGTTTTATGCATGGAAAAGACGTGGATAGATTCTTCCCGCTCATAGCATCTATGTTTTTCTTCATTTTTGCTTCGAATTTTATAGGGATTATTCCTGGAACTTATACTCCAACAAGTAATATCAATACAACAGCTAGTCTAGCTATATTTGTGTTTATCCTTTATAACGTCCTGGGAGTTTTTAGGAACGGTTTGATTGGATATCTAAAAAGTATTGTTGTCCCTGGTCTTCCAGCTGTGCTTGTACCTGTTGTTTTCGTTATAGAAATATTTAGCCATCTTGCAAGACCACTTTCATTAGCTGTCAGGTTGTTTGCGAATATGACTGCTGGTCACATTATTATTGGTGTTTTTGTTTATCTATGTTTAATGGCAACAGGTGCTTTTGTGGGAGGTTTTATTTTAGGAGCATTACCTTTTTTGGCATCAATCGGCATGTACTTTTTAGAAGTATTTGTCAAGTTCTTACAGGCAGTAATTTTTGCCGTTTTGACTGCTATGTATATTGCTGGTGCTGTTGCTCCTGAACATTAATCATTTATTTTTTAAATTTATAAAAATTTTATAAAAAATTCTGGAGGTGTTTTTAGATGGATGTAGTAAGCATAAATCTTGGTTTGGCTCAATTAGGTGCAGGTGTTGCTATTGGATTTGCTGCTGCAGGTGGTGGTGCAGGAATGGGTATTTTGGGTGGATACTTTTTAACTGCTCTTGCAAGACAGCCAGAACTTCTTGGACCGCTTCGTACCTATATGATTTTGGTATTGGTCTTTATCGAAGCTCAGGTTCTTTACGGCTTTGTTGTGTCTATGATCCTTCTGTTTGCTGCTCCTAAGCACTAGTATTTCATTCTTTTGAGGGAGAGCTAAAAAAATGATGAACTTTGAATTTGGTTTAGAGTTTTGGACTATTGTCTCTTTCTTAATATTCTTCTTTTTATTTGCAAAGTTTGTTGTTCCGCCAATAAATAATGCTCTTAAAGAAAGGGAAAAGGCTATTGCAGGGGCAATAGAACAAGCTCGAAAGGAAAGAGAAGAGGCAGAAAAACTCTTGCAAGAATCGAAAAAAGAGCTTGAGGAGACACGAGCTCGTTCTGCAAAGATTGTTGAAGAGGCAAGAGCCTATGCTGAAGAAGTGAAAAAAGATATAATACAAAAAGCTAAAGAAGAATCACAAAAGATTATTGATAGTGCTGCAAAAGATGTTGATAGAGCTAAGGCAGAGGTTATTGCAGAGCTAAAGGTTGAAGTTGTTAATCTCACTATTTCTCTTGCAGAGAAACTCCTTGAGAAAGAATTGGATAAAAAAGAACAATCAAAATTTGTAAAAGAATATCTAGAAAAAATAGGAAAGAATTAAAATGAGCAGTAATTACGTGCTAGCAAAGAGATATGCGAGGGCTTTTTTGTCTATTCTCAAGGAAAATAAAAGAAACCTGCAAGAAGTTGTTGACGAAACAAAGACTATACTTAAGAGTTTTAGAGAGACAGGACTTGACAAGGTGATGTTAAATCCAGTTTTAGATCTTGAAACAAAGAAGGAATTTATAAAACCTTTAAAGGACAAGATTTCAAGCGATATTTTTACTTTCCTCGAATTTCTTATTGATAAAAATAGATTTTCTTTGCTTTCTTTTGTATTACAGTCATTGGAAGAAACTCTAAATGAAGAAAGTGGAAAAATTATTGCCAATCTTGAAGTAGCTATTCCCTTAACTGATGAGTTAAAGTCGGATTTTGTAGAATATTTCAAGAAAAAGTTTAACGCCAAGACTGTAGAAATTGTTGAGTCCGTCAACGAAAAGATTATAGGCGGTTTTAGGGCGAAAATTGGAGACTATCTTATTGATGCAAGTATCAGGGGTTCCTTGGAAAAAGCCAAGAGACTTCTTTTAGCTAATTGAAGGGAGGTGTTGTTTTTTTGAAGATAAGGGCTGAGGAAATTACTGATGTAATAAAAAAGCAGTTATCTAATATAAAAGCTGAGCCAGAGTCTGCATTGGTTGGTACGATTATATCTGTTGGTGACGGGGTAGCTAGGATTTGGGGATTGAAAGATGCCATGATGTCTGAGCTCTTAGAATTTCCGAATGATGTTTATGGTATAGTATTCAACCTTGAAGAGGATTCTGTTGGCGCAATTATTTTAGGTGATGACTCGAAATTAAATGAGGGGGATACAGTTAAATCAACAGGAAGGGTTATTTCAGTTCCTGTCGGGCCAGAATTGATAGGTAGGGTGGTCGATGCCTTAGGAAGACCACTTGATGGAAAAGGACCCATAAATGCAAAGAAGTTTAGAGTTATAGAAAGGGTTGCACCAGGTGTTATCACCAGACAATCGGTAAACCAACCCGTGCAAACAGGTATTAAGGCTATTGATGGTATGATTCCTATTGGTAGGGGCCAGAGAGAGCTTATAATTGGTGATAGACAGACTGGTAAGACTGCAATATGTGTTGACACGATCCTCAATCAAAAGGGTCAGGATATGATATGTATTTATGTCGCAATTGGTCAAAAGGCTTCAACTGTTGCGACTATTATCAAGACACTAGAAGATAACGGAGCAATGGACTATACGATTGTTGTAGTAGCAAATGCTTCTGATGCAGCAGCTCTTCAGTATATTGCCCCATTTAGCGGTTGTGCCATGGGCGAGGAGTTTATGGAGCAAGGTAAAGATGCGTTAATAGTTTACGACGACCTTTCGAAGCATGCTTGGGCTTACAGGCAGGTTTCGCTGCTTTTAAGAAGACCACCAGGGCGTGAAGCTTATCCTGGCGACGTTTTTTATTTGCATTCTAGACTTCTTGAAAGAGCTGCAAAACTCAATAAAAACTATGGAGGTGGTAGCTTAACCGCTCTACCTATTATTGAAACTCAAGCAGGAGACGTTACGGCCTATATTCCAACTAACGTTATTTCAATTACCGATGGTCAAATATACCTTGAGCCGGAACTTTTCTACGCTGGTATCAGGCCTGCTATAAACGTAGGTCTTTCTGTATCTCGTGTAGGTGGTTCAGCTCAGACAAAAGCAATGAAGCAAGTTGCAGGAAGACTAAGACTTGAGTTAGCACAATATCGTGAACTGGCTGCATTTGCTCAGTTTGCTTCTGATCTTGACCCAGCTACAAAACAGGTTTTGACTCGTGGAGAGAAACTTGTAGAGCTTTTGAAACAGCCTCAATACTTAACCTTCCCCCTTTGGAAGGAAGTTTGTTCAATTTTCTCAGGGGTTCGTGGATTCCTAGATGATATTAATACCGAGGATATCCAAAGATTTGAAAAGGAACTCCTATCTTATATTGAAGCTCATAATCAGGACATAATTGAAGCAATAACAAAGGAAAAAGTAATTTCAAAGGAAACCGAAGAAAAACTTGAAAAAACAATTAAAGAATTTAAAGCACTTTTTGTAGGCGGTAAATAAAATGCGCCCTAATGATGTAAAGAGAAAGATAAAGGCTGTTCAAAATATTCAAAAAATTACTAAAGCAATGAAATCAGTAGCTGCGGTTAAGGCAAGAAAAGCTGAAGAGAGAGTTAAAAAAGTTAAAGATTATTCAAGAGAGATGTTTGAGCTGACAAAGAGGCTTTCAAGCGAAATTGCTGGTTTTAAGCATCCACTTTTGGAAAAAAGGGAAGTTAAAACTGTAGGTATCCTTGTTGTGACTTCTGACAGGGGGCTTTGTGGATCTTTTAATGCAAACATTCTCAAGGAAACTCTTAAGCTTTATCAAAAATATAAATCCGAAGGCAAAGAAGTCAGACTTTTTGCTGTAGGTAGAAAGGCTAAGCAATTCCTCGAACGAAGATTTCCAGTGGTAATTGCTAGCTTTACTAAATTACCTCAACCCCCAACTCAAGCAGAAGCTTCATTGATAGCGTCTGAAATTACAAAGTACTTTTCTGATGGGACCATAGACGCTCTAAAAGTCCTTTACTATAACTATAAATCAATGGCTAAATATTCAATTGTTGAGGAAGAGGTATTGCCATTACTCCATATTCAAGAGAAGTCAGAACCTAAAGCAACTTATATTTTTGAGCCAGAGGAAGATGTGGTAGCTTCATACCTTTTGGAAAGAGGTTTAATGGCAGAGATTTTAAGAGTAATTCTTGAAACTGCAGCTGCAGAGCAGGCTGCAAGAATGCAAGCTATGTCTCAAGCATCAGAGAATGCACAAGATCTAATTAGGCAACTTACGCTTGCTTTCAATAAAGCGCGTCAAGCAATAATTACCCGTGAGCTGAGTGAAATTGTAGGAACCACTACAGCTCTCGGTTCTTAGGAGGTGGACATTGGCGAACGTTGGTAAGGTTGTACAAATTTTAGGAACAGTAGTGGATATAGAATTTGAGCCGGGAAAGATACCCGCACTTTTGAATGCCCTTAAAATACAGGGGAAGAACCAATATGGACAGGAATTTAATATTACCTTAGAAGTGATGCAGCAATTAGGAGATAATAGGGTAAGAGCTATTGCAATGTCTTCTACTGATGGTCTAGTGAGGGGAACAGAAGTTATTGATACAGGTGCTCCAATTATGATTCCTGTAGGTAATGAGACTCTTGGTAGGATATTCAACGTTTTGGGAGATACAGTTGACGATGGTCCAAAGGTTGAAGCGAAGAACTTCTCACCGCTGCATAAGGCCCCTCCAAGCCTTAAGGATATCAACCCTGTACCTCAACAGCTGGAAACAGGTATTAAAGTAATAGACCTTTTAGTACCATTTCCAAGGGGTGGTAAAATAGGCTTGTTTGGTGGCGCAGGGGTTGGCAAGACAGTTATCTTGATGGAGTTAATTAGGAATATTGCAGCAGAACATGGTGGGAAATCTGTTTTTGCAGGTGTTGGAGAGAGGACACGTGAAGGTAACGACCTTTATCACGAAATGAAGGCATCTGGCGTTATTGATAAAACTGTAATGGTTTTTGGACAGATGAATGAGTTACCTGGCGCTCGTATGAGAGTTGGAATAACTGGGCTTACAATGGCAGAATACTTTAGGGATGTAGATAAGGCAGACGTTTTGTTATTCATAGACAACATATTTAGATTTGTTCAAGCTGCTTCCGAGGTATCCACGCTTTTAGGAAGGCTACCTTCTGCTGTAGGTTATCAGCCTACTTTGGGTACAGACGTTGGAAGCTTGCAAGAACGTATTGTAACTACAAAGGATGGTTCAATTACATCTGTTCAAGCTGTTTATGTGCCAGCTGATGACTTGACTGACCCGGCACCCGCAACAACGTTTGCTCACCTTGATGGTACTGTTGTTTTGTCAAGGCCTCTAGCGGAGCTTGGAATTTATCCTGCTGTGGATCCCCTCGATTCAACATCCCGTATACTTGATCCGAGGGTAGTTGGTGAGGAACACTATCAAGTAGCCCGTGGAGTTCAAAAGGTATTGCAAAAGTATAAAGATCTTCAAGATATCATTGCTATTCTTGGAATGGAAGAGCTTTCAGAGGATGATAAACTGACAGTTGCTAGAGCAAGAAAGATTCAGAGATTTTTATCTCAACCGTTCTTCGTTGCAGAAGCGTTTACAGGGATGAATGGTAAGTATGTAAAGCGTGAAGATACTATTAGAGGCTTTAAAGAGATCCTTGATGGGAATTGTGATGAATTACCAGAACAAGCATTTTATATGGTTGGAACAATTGAAGAAGCTCGTGAGAAGGCAGCGTCTATGCAAGCATCACAAGCTAGTTAGGGGTGAATTAAATGAGACTGTTGATTTTAACCCCGGAAGGCGTTGTTGTTGACGAGGAAGTAACTTTTGTCTCAGCAATGGGAGAAGAAGGTTCACTTGGTATTATGCCTAGACATGCACCCCTTGTTACTACTTTGAAGGTAGATGTGTTAGAATTTGTTAAAGAGAATTCCGACAGGGAGGTAGTTGCTGCTATTGGGGGAATTCTCGAAGTTAAAGATAATAAGATCTTGGTTTTGTCTGATGCTGCGGAGCTTGCTGTAGATATAGACGAACTGAGGGCGAAAGAAGCTGAGAAAAGAGCTAGAGCAAGGTTAACCATGAAGACAGAAGAGGTTGATGTTAAAAGAGCAGAGGCTGCACTTGCTAGAGCTCTTGCAAGGCTTAAGGCAATTGAGTTGTTGAACAGAAGAAGCGGAAGTAGGAAAAGAGGTGCTTAAGGAGTATTTTAGAAATAAACAATTGTAATGGGAATTTCCCAAAGCAATACTATAAGATCTTCGGTGGTAAATCTTTATTTGGTTCTGTAAAAGTTAGTGGTTCTAAAAATGGGTCGCTGCCTGTTATGGCGGCGACTCTATTATTTAATTCACCTGTTTTTTTGTCGAACGTCCCATATTTGTTGGACGTAGATACAATGGCCAAAATAATTTCTAGTCTTGGAGGAAGAGTCGAATTTAAGGGCAACTCACAAGTATTAATTGATCCTTCAAATGTATCGAGTTATGAACCCCCCTTAGAGCCAGTTATAGCTATGAGGGCATCCTTTTTAGTAGCAGGAGCACTATTAGCAAGATTTGGTAAAGCAAAGGTGGCTCTTCCAGGAGGTTGTGCTATCGGTTCAAGACCAGTAGATATACACCTGAAAGGTTTTGAAATGCTAGGTGCAAAAAGGTCAATTGAGCACGGATTTGTAAATTTGGAATGTGAAAAATTAAAGGGTGCAAATATTTATTTGCCTTATCCTAGTGTTGGTGCAACTGAAAATTTAATTATGGCATCTGTCTTTGCTGAGGGAATGACGGTTATTGATAATGCTGCAAAAGAACCAGAAATAGTGGGTCTTTCTGATTTCTTAAATCTATGTGGTGCAAAAATTAAAGGGGCTGGTTCAAGAACTATAGAAATTGAAGGGGTAAGATCTCTTCATTCTATTGATAACTACACGATAATTCCTGATCGTATTGAAGCTGGTACTTTGATGCTTGCTGGAGCAATTACGAAAGGTGATATCTTCTTAGAGAAAATAAGTTGTGACTTTTTAGAATCAGTCATAGAAAAGATGACCGAAGCGGGTATTGAAGTATTACCTGAAAAAAACGGTATAAGAGTTAGATGTAAGTCTAGGCCAAAACCAGTAACTATAAAAACTTCTCCACATCCTGGCTTTCCCACAGACATGCAAGCTCAATTTATGGCACTTTTATCAGTTGGTGACGGTACCTCAGTTATAACAGAGATGGTATTCGAAAATAGATACTTACATGCAGAGGAGCTTAATAGGTTGGGAGCAGATATTAGAATAGATGGAAGAACTGCAGTTGTTGTTGGAGTTGATCACTTATCTGGTGCGCCAGTAAGGGCTCTTGATTTAAGGGCAGGTGCTGCGCTTGTAATTGCAGGGTTAGTAGCTGAAGGAGAAACGAGAGTTTTTGGACTTTCTCATTTAAATCGTGGTTATGAAAATTTGGAGTTTAAACTAAAGAATCTCGGTGCATCCATTTCTAAAGAGGTTTTGTCTTGATCAAATATTCAAAATCCTTCTTTTGTATAATTTCCCTATGTTTTTTGTTATTTTTTTCTTCAAATTCTTGTAATGCTTATACATTTAGCAAATATGATATAAATCAGGCACATTTGTATGTATTTAAATTTAATCCAAAAGAAGTTAGATTGGTACCATATCATAGCGAATATCCTATTGAGGCAAGAGATGTTATTAATTACTATAATCCATTTATATTAATAAATGGTACATTTTTTTATTCCAACAAGCTTTTAGGTGCCTTATACATGCACGGTGAGCCCCTATCCTATATGGGTGACAAAAGGGCAACTTTTTATTATTACAAGAATAATATGGCAAGTATAAACTATTTAAAATACAAGGTAAGACTTGATGTCTGCACTTCGGCATCCAGGTGTAAGGTTTTATATCTTGATGGTTTAAATAGACCCCAAAACTACTATGAAAATATATTATACACAAACGGCTACTCTAGGCCGGTAACGCCTACTTCTGGCATTCTATTAAGAATAAATAAAGATGGAACATTTGAATATTTATATACGAGAAGTGCAATACCATCCCCCGGAGAATATATATTGTTAGCTAATCATGATTTGGATATATTAAACAACCTTGAGCCCTCAGACAGAATTAAAGTAAGCATTGAACCTGAAATAAGTAGTAATGTTGACTTTTATATTTCTGGTGGGCCGATGCTTTTATTAAATGGTCAAGACGTTGTCTTTCAATCATGCAAAGAGGAATACATAGCAAGCGACATAAAGATTGGCGATCGTATGAGAACAGGTTTAGGGATTGATGCGTCTTCTAATATTTATGTTTTTGCTGTTTCGTATCCAGGATGTACTTTAAACGAACTTGCAAAAGCATTAAAAAATCTAAACTTAAAGGATGCCATGCTTTTGGATGGCGGTTTTTCTTCTATTTTATACGCAAAAGGTGAGTTTTTGGTTGGAAGCTATGCTAGAGCCAATATTTCTTATTTAATGTTTTTTAATAATTAATGTGTATTATAATTAATAATAATATTATTAAGTATTCTTTAAATTTCACATCCTAAGGTATAGAGGGGTAGCAAATGAATATAAAATTTGGCACTGATGGTTGGAGAGCAAAAATTGCTGAGGGATACACCTTTGAAAATCTTGAGAAAGTTTCTCTTGCATTGGCTATTACCTTAGAAGAAGAGAACCCATCAAATAAGACTTGTGTTATTGGCTATGATACGAGATTTTTTTCTGAAGAGTTTGCTATGCATGTTGCCGAAGTTTTATCAAGTGTTGGGTTTGATGTAATAATTTCTGATAATTTTATACCAACGCCCACACTTGCATTTTCTGTTAAAGATATTGGATGTGCTGTTGGGATAATGATAACTGCAAGTCACAATCCTTATAATTACAATGGTTTTAAAATAAAACAAAGTTTTGGCGGTTCGGCTTCTGAGGAATTTACTTCCAAAGTTGAGTTTAATCTTGAAAAAATAAAAAATTATAATTTTAGCAAAGAAAAAAAGAAAATTAGAGTTCGTAACCTTTTCGAAAATTATAAAAACTCTTTGCTAAAATTTGTTGATACAAACGCTATTAAGGAAGCAAATATTAGAGTTGCAGTGGATTGCATGAACGGTGCTGGCTCAGGGTATTTAACAAAACTTCTTTCAGAACTTAATGTAGAAGTATTTCCCGTAAGGAATGAGAAGGATCCATACTTTAAGGGATCAAGACCAGAACCAATCCCTCAACTTTTAGGCCCTCTTTCGTATACAGTTTTTTCTAATTCCCTAAATTTAGGTACGGCTCTTGATGGTGATGGGGATAGGGTAGCATCTTGTGATACTTTGGGTACTGTTTTTACTTCTCAGCAAACTTATGCATTGTTGCTCCACCATCTGATTGAAAACAGAAAATTGAGAGGAAAAGTTTTAAAGAATTTTGCTGTGAGCGTGTTAATTGATAAACTAAGTAAATTATACAGTATAGACTGTGAAATTTTACCTGTTGGTTTTAAATATATTTGTTCTAAAATGATAAGCGAAGCAAACGTTTTAATGGGGGGAGAAGAAAGCGGTGGATTTGGTTTTCGTGGGCATATTCCTGATAGAGACGGCTTTTTATCTTCTCTGTATTTAATAGAATCAGTTGTTATGACGAAAAAATCTTTGATGGAACAGCTTGATGAAATATATGACAAAGTAGGCTTTTTTGAATATGACAGGTATGATCTAAAATTAGAAACATCAGTTGACGAAGTAAAAAAGAAAATCAAAGATCTAATCGAAAATCCAAAAAAGAAAATCAACGATAAGACAGTATATAAGATTTCTACGATTGACGGAATTAAATACATTTTAGAAGATGAAAGCTGGCTTTTGATAAGGCCATCAGGAACCGAACCAGTAGTTAGGATTTATGCTGAGGGGAAAAGCATACACGAAGCTAAAGCTTTAATAAAGTTTGGTAAAAAGCTTTTCCAATGAAATCAATTCAAATAAATTAATTATTTTCTATATTTATTTATCGTTCATTAAGCGACATAGCGTGGACAAAGACGGCAGGATATTTCCTATACTGGGCGAACACAAGATCTTTTATTGAGTTAGAAATTTTGTCTTCAAGTTTTTCAGTGTTTTCTATCTTTTGACTTTTTAAAAAGAAAGAGTATATAGCTGATTCTATTTCCTTTTGAAGCATATTTTCATGGCTATTTAAACCTATTGTTTTTATTTTCGGCGAATTTAATATTTTGAATTTTTCTGAATCAAAGATTAGAGATATTAAAATTAATCCATCTTCGGAAATTCTCTTCCTTTCTAAAAAAGAACTCTTATTGAATTCAATTATCTCTGAACCACTTGCAATCATATTTCTAATGGGAATTTCGTCAACTATCTTAACTTCTCCATTGTTTAATTCAACTACTGTACCATTTTTTGCTAATATAATATTTTCTGTTGAATAATTGAGGTTTTGTGCTAAGTCAGAAAAGTGTTTCATATGTCTAAATTCACCGTGAAAGGGTAATAAATTTTTTGGTTTTACTAAATTTATGAGAAGTTTTATATCTTCTTTTGAACCATGACCCGACACGTGTACTTTATAATTTGGTTCATATAAAACTTCAGCTCCTAGTTTAAAGAGTTTATTTATTGTCTTGTTAACTAAGGTTTCGTTACCTGGAATTGGCGATGCTGAAATAATTACAGTATCGTTCGGGAAGATCTTAACATCTTTGTGGTTATTGTTAGCTATTCTCGTTAAGACTGAAAGCGGTTCTCCCTGGCTACCAGTTGTGATTATAACAGTTTTTTCGAGTGGATGATTTTTTAGTTCGTGTTGTTTTAAAAGATATTCTTCTGGGAAAGATAAATAACCCAATTCTTTTGCAATCAAGACAGTGTTTACCATACTTTTTCCGAGTATACAAAACTTCCTGTTAAAAGCAATCGAGGCGTTAATTGCCTGTTGTATTCTGTGAATATTTGAAGCAAATGTTGTAAGGATAATCCTACCATTCACTTTCCTAAAAACGTCATAGAACTTTTCTCCTACTACCTTTTCCGATGGTGTAAAGCCTTCTCTTTCTACGTTTGTGATGTCAAGCATTAAGAGGTCAATGCCCTTTGAGCTAATTGAAACTAATTTATTGTATTCTGTGATTTTTTTATCAATGGGAGTTTGATCGAATTTGAAATCTCCAGAATGAATTATTGTTCCGTGTGGAGTATGAATTGCATATCCAACTCCATCAGGAATACTGTGATTGACATGAAATGACTCTACAAACATATCGTCAACAAAGATAATCTCATTTGAATTGATTTCATGAAATACAATATCTTTTGAAGATATTTTGTAGTCTTTTAATTTTGCTCTAACCATTCCTAGAGTCAACTTTGTACCATAAATAGGTATATTTATTTTTTTTAATAAAAAAGGGATCGCTCCAATGTGGTCTTCGTGTCCGTGTGTAATAAAAAGTGCCTTTACTTTATTCCATTTATCAATTACATATTGGAAATCGGCTGTTAAAAGGGAAGATTCAAAACTCGGATCGGGAAATTTTATTCCACAATCAAGTATGATAAGCGATCTTTCACTTTCAATAAGCGTCATGTTTCTACCAATTTCTTCAATTCCACCTAGAGGTATAATCTTGATGGGTGAACTTCTTTTAGAAAAATTAAAAATAGATATCCTCCTATTAAATTTTAACTATTATGATATAATATTTTAAAATAAGTTAATTTATTATAGCATTTAGAGTTGTTGTAGAG
>NZ_JBRCUV010000037.1:0-64067 GCF_053498235.1 Thermodesulfobium sp. | reverse complement strand
GTTCTAAAGTGTTCAAATTTCTTTCTTATAAAAATTGATAAAAAAAATAGTGTTAGGAAAACTATAGTCATCGTTATAGGCAAGAGGAGAATATTTATTGCAATTTGAACACCTGTACACAAGCAGAAAAGGCCGAGAGTTAAAACTGTAAAAAAATCTAGAAGCTGCTCAGTAGCTATACTAACTAAAACTGATGGGAAAGGCAGGTTAGAAATTTTTGACATGTAAATTCCTCTAACAAGATCCCCTAACCTCAGTGGCAAAAAGGAATTAATTGCAAACCCTAATCCTTCGCCAGCAATTAAGTGTCTGAATAGTAATTCGTTTGAAATATTCGTTAATAAATTTTTCCATATGAAAGCCCTGAGATTTAAAACGATGAAAAATAGAAGGAAAAAAATTACTACAAATTCCTTATTAAAGCTTAAAATTACATCCAAGACCTTTTTAAGGTTGATATTAATTATTAATAAATAAATTAAAAAACCTGATATTAATACGCTTAAGAAACTTTTGAAGATTTTCGAGTTCACTTTAGCTCTTTTTAGTTAGAATATAGCCATAATTTTATTTACTTCTTTTTAATAAGGTTGTTGTTATTTTCAATTTTCTAAAGTAAAAGTGATTTTCCTGACATCTCTTTTGGCTTAGATATTCCCATAAGTTTAAGAATAGTAGGAGCTATATCTGCTAAAATCCCATCTTGTCTCAAAGGTTTTTCGTTTCCTACAATTACAAATGGGACTGGATTAGTCGTATGAGATGTCATGGGCTCTCCTGTGTTTTTATCAAACATTTCTTCGCAATTTCCATGATCTGCCGTTATTACTATGGGGAATTTGTTTTCAAATAAATCAAAGATTTTTCCCAGGCAAATATCAACTGCATTTAAAGCCTTCTTCACGGCATCAAAATTGCCAGTGTGTCCAACCATATCAGGATTCGCAAAGTTTATCACTGTAAAATCATAGTTTTTGTCAAACAAAGACTTTAAAAGACTTTCTGTAAGTTCAAATGCACTCATTTCGGGTTTTAAATCATAAGTAGCAACTTTTGGAGAGTGGATTAAAATTCTATCCTCTCTTTCAAATGGTTCTTCCCTGCCTCCATTAAAAAAAAAGGTTACATGCGCATATTTCTCTGTTTCTGCTGTATGAAGTTGATACAATCCATTATTCGATATTACTTCGGCCAAAACATTTTTCGGTATTTCATTTCTAAAAGCTACTTTTAGTGGGAACTCTTTATCGTATTCTGTGAAGGTTAATGAAAAGAGATTAAGTTTTACAGTATCAAATTCTCTAAACTCTGGATCTAAAAGGGCTCTGGTAATCTGTCTCATTCTATCCGCCCTAAAGTTAAAAAATATAACTGCGTCGTTATTTTTTATCCTTGTTTCATCTGGATTATAACCTATAGCAAATGGAGTGAAGAATTCATCTGTTTCACCTTTTCTGGAAAAATAGCTTATTCCGTCTTCATAGGTTAAAAAATTTGTTTTGTCTTTACCTACAAACACATCGTATGCCTTTTTTGTTCTGTCCCATCGTTTGTCTCTATCCATTGCATAGTATCTTCCTGAAACGGACACTATTTCTCCTGTGCTCAGTTGTTTAGTATGATTTTCTATGTCTTTCAAAAAATTTATAGCAGTTCCTGGTTGAGTATCTCTGCCATCTGTTATTGCATGTATATAAACTCTTTCTACTCCCTCCTTTTTTGCCATTGTGATAAGAGATTTCAGGTGTTCAATATGGCTGTGTACCCCGCCGTCAGAAACAAGACCAATAAGGTGGAGAGAACCTCCTTTTGACTTGTGCATTATTTCTTTTATTTCAACATTATTAAAAAATTCACCATCTTTAATTTCTTTGTTTATTCTTGTTAATTCTTGATACATAATTCTTCCAGCACCAATATTTAGATGACCTACTTCAGAATTCCCCATTTGACCTTCGGGAAGACCTACTTTTTCACCAGAAGCAACAAGGGTTGTATTTGGGTATGTATTCATAACTCTTTTGAAGTTTGGCATGTGGGCTGCTTTAACTGCATTACCATAAGTTTCCTCTCTAACCCCAAATCCATCTAAAATTATTAACATAGCTTTTTGCATTTTTAAGCTATTTCCTTGATAATCTTTGCAAACTCTTCTACGTCAAGGCTTGCAGAACCAACTAACACACCTTTGAATCCCACATCAATGAAAGATTTTGCATTTTTATGATTAACTGAACCTCCATAGAGGCATGCGGGAAGAGTTCCTAGCTTCGATTCTAATTCCTTTATTAGAGAAATTGATTCCCTTGCATCAGCAGTTTTACCAGTTCCTATTGCCCAAACTGGTTCATAAGCCAATATTATGTCTTTAAAAAAATTTTTAACAGAATTTAATTGGTTAAACGTGACTTCAATGGACTTGCCAGCACATCTTTCTTCTTCTGTTTCACCAAAGCAATAGATAACCTTTAATCTATTAACCGCAGCTTTAACCTTTTTAAACAACAAATCATCAGATTCTTTAAAGTATTGTCTTCTTTCAGAATGGCCTATTATTACATACTTTACTCCTATGGCTTCTAACATCTTTACTGATACTTCTCCTGTAAATGCACCTTTTTCTTCGAAATAAAGATTCTGTGCTCCAATGTCAATTAGAGAACCAAAAGCTGATTTTACAGCTCTTTCAAGGGAGACAAAAGAAGGACAAACTATAGTTTTTACATTATCTTTAAGATTTTGTCTTAATTTATAAATATATTCATCTACTTCATCAGAGGTTTTGTTCATTTTAAAATTAGCAACAGCGTAGTTCATTTTAACTCCTTTCTGGAAGAGCCGATATTCCTGGTAAATCAGCTCCCTCTAGAAATTTTAAAGCAGCTCCACCACCTGTTGATACGTGTGTAAAATGTTGGTCAAGGTTCATCATTCTAACCACTTCTGCCGTATCTCCGCCACCTGAGACTGTTATTGCAGATGATAGCGCAATATACAGGCCAACTATTCTAGTACCATATGAAAAGTCGGGTATTTCAACAATTCCAAGAGGTCCATTCCAGAAGATGGTTTTTGCTTTTGAGATCTGGGCTTTAAACATTTCTATGGTTTTTGGTCCTATATCAACGCCATACCAATCTGGTGGTATCTCATCTATATTTACTACTTTTGATTCAGATGCTGGTCTTATTTCTTTTGCGACCATTACATCTACTGGTAATAATATCTTTTTACCGTTGTTGCCAAGTATTTCTTTTGCGACATTATCCATATTATCTTCTACATAGGATTTTCCTATCTCATATCCCTTTGCTTTAAGAAATGCGAAGCTCATTCCACCCCCTACACAGATGCTATCTACTTTATCTATAAGGTTTCCTATGACTTTTATTTTGTCAGAAACCTTTTTGCCTCCTGCGACTACTACTAATGGTTGTTCTGGATTATGCAGCAATTTATTTAATGTGTTTATTTCTTTTGCCAACAAAAAACCAGCCATTGATGGTATCATTTTTGGTACAGATGATATTGATGCATGTTCTCTATGGCATGCACCGAACGCCTCTGCTACATACATATCTCCAAGTGAAGCTAAAAACTTTGCGTATTCTGGGTCGTTCTTTGTTTCCCCTGAACAAAACCTAAGGTTTTCAAGGAGCAAAACCTCACCATTTTTTAATTCTTTCGACATTTTAACAACTTCTTCTCCTTGACAATCGGGAGCTAGGTGTATTCTAAAGCTTGACAACTCTTCAAGTCTTTTTTTTACTCCTCTTAAGGAAAATTCCTTTTCTCTATTTTTTGGACGCCCAAAATGAGATGCAAGAATTACTTTTGCTCTGGCATTTACCAGGTATCCAATAGTTGGTAATACCGCTCTTATTCTCATATCGCCTGTAAGATTTCCTTCTGAGTCTGCAGGATCGTTTAGATCAGCTCTTACAAAAACCCTTTTGCCTTCAAGTTGATAGACAGGAAAATCTATTAGCAATTTTTTATTAAATTCCATTTCGTCCTCCTACAAAATTTATCAAGCAAGATGCTTGTGTTACTATGAAGAGCACGCTTAGGGTTCTGTACTCTTAATTACAGCATTCTTTGCAATTAACTTTTTGCTTGCAAAATCAATATCTGCACTTTTTGAACTCATTTGCTCATTTTTACCCTTTAGGCTAAAGTCTACACAGCTTAAGGTATCCCGTTTTGTATCAAAATCTCCAGACTTAAAAGTCATTGTATAACCGTTAAAAGAGATGGTTCCTGATAAGATGCTGATTATTTTAGTTTCTTTATTATAGATAGCCTTTTCTCCCGTAATAAAAATTAATTCGTTTTTATTATAGATTATCTCAAATTTTTCACCAATTATTTCATTTTGAGTATCATAAACTTCTTTAGCATATATCTTAAAAGGGAGTTGAATATTTTTAAATTTATTCGTTACGTTTTCGTTGTTGCTAAGAAGCAAGGTATTATGCTTATTTAATATTAACAAATTTGTAAAAAAGGCTAAGGAAGCAAAAAGTATAATCGTTAGTGCTATTATTAAGAAAAGTTTTTTATACACCTTTAATAATCACTAAAATAAAGTCTAATACCCTCATCTAACTTGCCTTGAACTCTTAATATCTTTTCTATAAGAGACCTTGCTGCGCCTTTACCTCCAAACTCTTCAATAACTATATCTACGCGTTCCTTTACAACTTCAAGCGCATCTATGGGGCAAGCACTAACCCCACAAACTTCTAGTATTGGAAGATCATTGTAGTCATCGCCCATATAAGCAACGTTTTCATAGCCCATATTCAACGCCCTTAAAATCTTATCAAGTTCTGCTCTTTTGTTTTCACAATTTGTTATAAGGTAATCTACCCGTAACTCTAGTGCTCTTTTTTCAAGCGAAGCTGAACCTCTACCGCTAATAAATATAATTATAAAACCTAATTTTCTCGCCATTGTAATACCTAGACCATCTTTTACGTTATAGGCTTTTATTTCATCTCCTGAAGAAATAATTATACTCCCATCTGTAAGAACACCATCAACATCAAAAGCAATCACCTTTATTTGCCTGATTCTATCTTCAAGATTCAAGTTGAACTCCTTTTTATACATTTTTTATCAAGAGCAACACAGTTCTCTTTTACTCTCTTTTGAAGTGACATCTATAACAAAATATATTATCAAAATTAATGCAATTTAGACTATACCAGCTTTCAATATATCGTGTAGATGAATCATGCCAGTCACTTTCAAATTATCGTCTACCACAGGAAGCAGGTTTATGTTTTTATCCTGTAACATCTTTAATGCTTCTGTAGCTAAACGTTTCTCATGGATATAAATTGGTTTTTTTGTCATTACTTCTTCAACGCGTCTAGATAAAAACATATCATCTATTTCTATTTTTCTCCTAATATCGCCATCAGTTATAATACCCTTCAAAACACCACTTCTATCTATTACAGAAACTGCACCAAGCCCCTTTTTGCTAATTTCAAAAAGTGCATCTTTTACAATTGTCTCAAGGAAAACAACAGGATTTTCTTCTCCCTTGTGCATCAAGTCACATACTCTGGTTATTAAGCTTCTGCCTAGGGCACCTCCAGGATGAAGGATAGCAAAGTCTTGAGGTTTAAAATTTCTTAATTTCAACAGGCAAATTGCAATGGCATCACCAAGAACAAGAGTAACCGTTGTAGAAGAGGTAGGAACAATATTATATGGGCAAGCCTCTTTCTTTACGTTTATGTCCAAGACAACGTCAGAAAAGGTAGACAAGGTAGATGACAGATTACCAGTCATAGCAATTATTTTAACTCCCATCCTTTTTAAAATTGGCAATATAGTTAGTAGTTCAGGGTTTTCACCACTATAAGAAATCGCAATAACAATATCCTTGCCAGTAACCATTCCAAGATCGCCGTGGATACCTTCAGCAGGATGCAAAAAGAGAGATGGGGTGCCAGTGCTTGAAAGGGTAGCGGCAATCTTTCTACCAATAAGTCCAGACTTACCCATACCTGTAATAATTACCCTCCCGTTACAGTTAAGGATGATGTCTATTGCATCTAAGAATGATTTGTCGATCTTATTGCACAGTTGCTCGATACTTTCTCTTTCGATATGACATACCTCTTTGGCAAGAGATAATACTTCTTCTTTATTCATAAGTGCCTCCAGATTAGCCTACAATTCTTTTTATTCCAATCAAAATCTTCAACAAACTTTCGATCTCATTAACAGGCATTGAGTTCGGACCATCACAAAGCGCACAATCAGGGCAATCATGACATTCCATAAATATTCCGTCTGCACCTGCTGCTACAGCAGCACGAGCAAGCGTGGGAACGAATTCTCTTTCCCCTCCAGAGGAATTTCCTAGTCCGCCAGGCAATTGTACGCTATGAGTCGCATCGAATATTACCGGCACGTTAAATGATTTCATGATTTGAATTGATCTCATATCGACAACCAAGTTATTGTATCCAAATGAATAGCCTCTTTCAGTAATACAAACCCTATCTTCACCATTAGATTTTACCTTTTCAATCATTGGACCAATTGAATGTGGGGCTACAAATTGGCCTTTTTTAATGTTTACGGGTTTTTTTGTCTTGCCGGCAGATACAAGAAGATCTGTTTGTCTGCATAAAAAAGCTGGCAACTGAATCATGTCTACTACCTCAGATGCAATAAACACCTCTTCTACACTATGAACATCTGTAGTTATGGGTAAACCAACTTCTTTTTTAACTCTGCTAAGAATTCTTAATCCCTCCCTAATTCCAGGGCCTCTATATGAAACAAGGGATGTCCTATTTGCCTTATCATATGAACTCTTAAATATAACCTGAATATTAAGCGAATTTGCTATTTCTTTAATAATATTTGCCATTTTTATTACATGTTCTTCGCTTTCAATAACACAAGGACCCAAAATGAAGAACAAATTATCTCCACCAATCTCTACACTATTTACTTTGAACACGTCTAAAACCCCTTTTGCTCTTTGTAATAAAATCAATAAAATCTTTATGTTCTTCATACTGAGAAAAATCACGTTTTAGTATATCTATCAATTCATCCTTTGGATGAACTTCCTCTATTAAAATCTTATATATTCTTTTTATTGCACTTATTTTATCTTGGGAAAATCCCCTCCTTCTTAATGCCACTAAATTTAATCCCCTTGGCCTCGCAGGATTTCCATCGCACATTACAAATGGAGGTATATCTTGAACTACTTTAGAAAGGCCACCAACCATGCACATTCTGCCAACTCTTACAAATTGGTGAAAGGCAGATGCACCCCCTAAAAAGGCATCTCTTTCTACCGTTACATGTCCACCTAATACAACATATGCTGCCAAAGTACAATTGTCATAAACTTTTGCGTTATGACCTAAGTGGGTATAACACATTAAATATGAATTCTCTCCCACAAAAGTCTCTTCCCCTTCCCCTGTTGCCTTGTGAATTACTACATATTCTCTTATAGTAACATTGTCAGCAATTGTTACAAAGCTTCTTTCGCCCTTATAATGAAAATCCTGTGGATCCTGTCCCAAACAAGAACCCGTAGATATAAAACAGCTTTTGCCAATTCTAGTACCATTCTTGAGCAAAACATTATTAGCCAAACGAGTATTATCCCCAATCACAACATCATCTTCAACTATGCTAAATGGACCTATTTCAACTCCTTCACCTATTATAGCCTTAGAAGATACTATTGCTGTAGAGTGAATGTTAACCATATTTATTTAGGAAGATAGAACATTAATTCTGCTTCACATACAAGCTTATCTTCAACCTTAGCTGTACAATCCATCTTACAAAATGGCAATTTTATCTTTGATACCTTAGCCTCCATGATAAGGGTATCACCAGGTCTTACTATCTTTCTAAATTTTGCTTTATCTACAGAACTAAAGAATGCAATTGTCCCCTCCTTGTTTAAAGAAACAAGAGACAAAAAACCTGCAACCTGTGCCATTGCCTCAATCATAAGAACACCTGGAAAGATAGGATCGTTTGGGAAGTGACCAATAAGGTAGGGATCATTATTTGACACGTTTTTTAAACCAACTGCCCTAACATTTGGTTCTAGCTCAAGTATTTTTTCAACCAAAAGCATAGGATATCTGTGAGGTAAAACCTTCATAATATCGTTTATATCGTACAATACAGCACCTCCTTAGAAATACTTTTTAAGGATTGAAGTTATTGTTCAGAATCTTGCTAACTGTTGCGTTTATTCTGTGATTAGGCCTAACAGCAACTATTTGAGCACGAGGCAAAAACCCATTAAGGTAGAGGTCTCCTATAAAATCAAGTATTTTATGCCTTTCAACTTCTCTTGCACTTCTCATTCTCTTCAATGGCCTACCTTTATCGTCAAATACGAGCACATTATCCAAACTTGCTCCTAGAGCCTTCCCTTTTGATTTCAACAACTCGTAATCGGATATAAAACCGAAGGTTCTTGCATTTAAAATAGATTCCTTCTTATCTCTTCCAAAAATGAATTCACCGCTAAGAAGCCCTAGACCTTTTGTAGTATAATCTAGATAAACTCTAACTTCAAACCTTTTGTATGGGAAAAAATATACAAAGGAATCGTTCTCTTTATAAAATAACGGTTGTTTAAGCGATTTAAAAATATTTTTTTTATTTTTTTTTGAAAAGACTTTAGAAAGTTCATTATAAAATTTAATAGCGCTTCCGTCTAAAATTGGAACTTCCTCACCCTCTAAAATTTCTATTACAACATCGTTAACTTTTAACATAGCAAGCGCACAAAAAAGGTGTTCAACCGTAGATAACCTAAAATAGTTGTTTTCAATTACGGTTGCATTCTCAGATGGTTTAACCATTTCTTGGAAATTTGAAAAAAACAAACCGTTCTTCTTTATCCAGAGACCCCCATCGGATGGATAAACTTTTATCTTGCACATCTTGCCTGTATGAATACCTATCCCTTCAAAAATCGCATTAGTTAATTTGGAGATTGCAACTCAACTCCAAGGGCTTTTTCTAGAGAATCAGGTGCATCTTTTAATGTTCCAGTTAATATTACCTTAACACTATTATCCGAGTATTTTAAAACCTTAACGTTAAGTGTTTCAATCCATGCATTAAGTTTGCTCATATTTTCTGGATTGGACAAAAGCTCTCTCAAGCTAACGCCTTTAGTGTCTTTTAACATCATAATTACAGAAATCATTCTGTCCTTAGCGTTTTTCATTGCCGCTTGGTAAGAACTTTCAAATGGATTAGCACTATTAAACCCACCAACACCAAAACCAACGGCGCTAATCTGGTTCTTGCCCCAATCAATTGAAGCATTTGGATATTCTTCTATCAAGTCTGATGAGAAGGCATAGTTAGAAAAAGAAAATAAAAATAATATTAATAAAGAAAGAAAGATTATATAGCAACAAGGTTGTCGTAATTTAATATGGCTTTTCATTTTTTTCTAAATCACCCCTTATAGTATCCTGGACATCTCTCAGGAAATAATATTTTAAAATACACTATACATGATAAGAATGATTCTTTTACTTCACTCGTTATTATTTTGATCCTTTAAGCTCTCGATTTTCTCTTCTAATTTTTTAATCCTTCTCTCAATTTCTGGCAATCTCTCAATTAAGATTCTCTCTTTAAAAAAATCAACATACGGTCTTGCAGGATATCCCATAACCGTTACACCATCTGGGACGTCCTTCATAAGACCAGATTTTGCAAGAATTGTAGCACCCTTTCCGATTGTAATGTGATCCTTTACTCCAACTTGGCCTGCAAGAACAGCGTTTTCTTTTACATGTACAGAACCAGAAAGTCCTACCATTGACACAAGTATAACGCTTTTTTCTATAGTACAATTATGTCCAATCTGCACAAGATTGTCTATTTTTACATTATCCTTGATAACGGTGTCAACAAACGATCCTCTATCTATAGTAGTATTTGAACCTATATCTACTTCATCGCCTATTGAAACTCCACCTATTTGTGGTATCCATGTATGATGACCATAAGAATCAGTAGCATATCCAAAACCATCGTTGCCTATCATCGCACCTGCCTGAATTACACAGTTTTCTCCTATCTTACATTTCTCTCTAATACTTACAAAAGGAAATATTCTTGTACCTTTGCCTATTTTGGTTTCCCTACCGATATAAACAAAGGCAACTAACTCAACATTATCTTCTATAACCGCTCCTTCTTCTATAACGCAGTAAGGTCCAACATATGCCTTATCAGAGATCCAAGCATTTTCAGATATTACAGAACTCTTGTGTATCAATGGCTCCCTATAACTTATAGGATAAAAAATGTTAATGACCTTAGAAAGCGCCAATTTAGGTGAATCAACCTCGATAACAGGCTTAGTAGTTTCAAATCCTTTATAACAAAGAAAAGCGCCTGCTTTTGAAAAGCAGGCTAATTCGTTATTGGTTTTATCCAAAACAAAACTTAAATCTTCTTCACAAGCAATATTAAGGGGTTTAATGTCCTTAACACTTAAATCTTCACCCCTCAGTGTTCCATTAACCGCTTTAGCAATTTCTGATAAGAGTTTATTGCCCATTCACCTTAGCAATTACTTGATCAGTAATATCTACTCCGCCCCACCAAACTATAGCATTATCTAGAACTATTGAGGCTCCAACTTGTTTTGCTACAGTATCAATAGCTGTTTTGATTTTTGGAAGTACAGTTTGTAACTTTGCATCAATAGCGGCTCTTGCAGCCTCTACTTCTTTCTCCTTAGCAGCAAGTTCTTGGTTAATCTGATCGTATAACTTTTTAAGCTGTTCTTGAGATTCACCAGATGCTTGAGCTTGAGCGAATTCCTGTTGCTTTTGATTCCTTAACTGTTCAAACTGAATTTCAAGCTGATTTTTTTGATCGATAAGAGGTTTTAATTCATTTACTCCAGCCTCAACTTTCATAAGATCGATATAGGCAACTACGTTGTCCTTTGCCATAGCTCTTGTCTGAAATGCAAAAAACATCAAAATTGCACAAATAAAAAGCAGAATACTCTTTTTCAAATAAAGCCCTCCTTTTATTTTCAACGAACTACCAACACACATTTTAACTCTATCTCTAATAAATTATTAGATAAATTAATTAAAGAAATATTAATAAACTTAGAAAGGATTGCCCATACCAAAGTATCCCTTGAAGTGGTTAGTAGAATAAGCACCATCAATACGAACGGGACCAAACGGTGTATTTAGCATAATACCAACACCAACACCCGCATGAAGTTTGAAATCAGGCCAATCGCTATTACCACCCCAGGCATCTCCAATATCGGTAAACAATGCACCTCTAGTGCCTCTTATAAATGGAAATCTATATTCGAAATTACCAATCGCAAAATATCTTCCAAAATACTTGTTGTCTGTTATCCCTCTAACAGTTCCCTGACCACCAACATAGTATTGATAATATACTGGCATTATTTTGCCAGAAGGAATTATAGAAGTACCTCCCATTAATCTACCCGCAAGTACGTGCTCCTTTGACCTATCTAGAGGTATATAGTCTCTAAATTCGGCAATCACCTTTTCAAATGAGTATAGACTAGATCCTCCAAGAAAGCCATTCGTCTGGGATATGCTTACACTAGCAAAATATCCTTGACGCGGATCTCTAGTTTGATCTCTGGTATCTCTTGATATTGCATAAGTTAAAGATCTGTATGAACCGTTTGGCCTTGCATACTGATCGTTTGGATTTACAGGTTGCGTTGTAGATAGGTGAACCCTCTCATATCCAGGAGTAATAGTTTGTCTTGTGTATTTATCGAAAATCGGGAATCCAAATGACATATTAAATCCTGCCGTCTTCTCATCAGTAGTATATCCGCCAATTAATAGGTCATAAGTTCTATAATTGTACAAATTTGCACCAAATGACATATTGTGATCATTAAAATTTGGATCATAAAAGCTAATCGAATAGTAAGATTGCTTTGTGCCAAACTGCAAACCAATCGACATGGTTTGAGCTCTACCAAACATATTGTTATCAGACAAACTTATCATACCAATTGCGCTATATGCTGTGCTATATCCAGCTCCAAAAGTAACAGTACCAGTTTTCTTCTCTTTAACGTCTATATCCAAAAATATTTCGCCCGGCTTCGTTCCAGGCTCAAACATTACACCTACATCACTAAAGATATTCATATCATAAAGCCTGTTAATATCGGCCTTTACTTTATTGTAATTAAATATGTCGCCCGGCTTTACAGTTAGTTCTCGTCTAATAACGTGTTCAACAGTTTTATGATTGCCTAAAATTTTTATGGCCTGAATCTTTCCTTCTGCTATAGTTACTAACAAATATCCCGAAGGAGAAAGGCTTGCATCCATAATCCTCGCTGCTGTATAGCCCTGGCTAGCATAGTAATCTTCAACTCTTTTAAGTGCTTTATCCATCTCATTGTAGTTGAAAATTTTGCCCGTAGGTAAATTCATAACGCTCAAGATTTTATCAGTTGGAATTACACTATTACCTTGTATAAGTATGCCCTTAAGGATTGGATTCTCTGTTACTTCATAGATAAGCTCCACACCATCTTCAAATGGTTTCGTCTTAGCTTTTACATCGCTAAAATACCCTAGCGCGTATATTGATTTTAAGCTTTCTTGAACATCATTTGGAGTAATAATAGAACCTATTCTAAAGGGAACTGCAGACAAAATATCTTCAGTTGCAACGTTTTTGTTGCCTTCAACAGCGAAGGCCGTAACCTTCATATAACCGCTTCCCGAAGTGGCCTCAGATGCAAAAGAAGATTGAGAAAGAATTACCAATAAAAACAGAATAAAAAAGCTATTTATAAAAATGCGCCAGGGCATATTTTCTCCCCTTTCAAAAAAAATTTGTAAATCAATAAAGTTATCATATCACAATTGTGAAGTGGATAAAAGATAATTAGTAGTGGACTCTTTCCAATCTTCATCACCAATAAGAGGGAAATTGTCTAAAACAGAAAAAGAAGGCCTTTTTGCAGGAGTAACAAACTCATCTGATTTTACAGGTTCAAGCTCAACCTCTATTTTCAAAAAATCAAAAATAAATTTAGCCCACTCATATCTTGAACAATATCCAGAATTGGTAACGTGATAAATGCCATAAGGTAAATTTTTAATGATATCTATTGTTTTTGTAGCTAAATATCTTGCGCTAGTTGGGCTAGAAACTTGATCATACACAATTTTTACGACCCTTTTACCTCTAGACCACTCAATAAGCTTTCTTGGAAAGGAGTTCGTCCCATCTCCGAACACCCAACTAGTCCTAATTATATAGTATTTCGAACACAAAGAGGTAATCTCCTTCTCGCCTGAAAGCTTTGACTTGCCATAAGTTGAAATAGGATTTGGTTTGTCGTAAATTAGATAAGGTTTTGAAGATAGACCGTCAAAAACATAATCTGAACTGAAATGGACAAGAATAAAGTTATGCTCGTTCGACAATACAGCAAGATTTCTAGGACCAAGCGCATTAACTTTATAGGCTGCCTCCCAATCAGATTCAGCCTTATCAACGTGATTGTACGCAGCACAATTTAACACTATATCAGGCATATATATCTTAATAACCTCTTTTAGTTCAAAAAAATTGGTTACATCAAGCATTCCTTTATCAAATGGTATCAATTGAAGATTAAAATTTACTGAGTTGTTTATAAATTCCCTTGCTAATTGACCATTCGCTCCCAAAAGGATTGCCCTCATTAACAAACCTCAACCTGAGCATCATCACCAATGAAAAACCTATATGCTTTAACTAATTCTTCTTCTTTAGAAATATATGCCCTTCTGCCTATTAAAGAGGCATCAATTCTCCCTACACCGAAAATTTTACTCTCCTCAAGAACAACAGAGTGTTCAATTTCGCTTTTCTCAATATAGCATCTGTCACCAATACTAGTGTATGGTCCTATAAACGAATCAATTATAACTGCCTCCCCTCCTATAACTGCAGGGCCTCTTATTTCACTCCTCTCAATCCTTGCGGTTTTGGCAATTTGTACTCTTCCAATAATCTTGGAATGAAGGTTTTCACCTAAGATTTCTCTCTTTATTTTTTCATCTAAGACTATCCTGTTTGCCTCTAAGATATCGTCTTTCTTTCCTGTATCCAACCACCAACCTTCCAAGACTTGGGCTTTTACGAAATTCCCCTTTGAAACCATAGTGTCTATTGCATCTGTAATTTCAAGCTCCCCTCTCCAGGAAGGCTTTATAAGCTTTATTGCGTCGTGGATCTTTTCTGAGAAAATATAGACGCCAACAAGAGCAAGGTTTGAGGGTGGGTTCTTTGGTTTTTCTACAAGCTTTTTTACGTTCCCGCACTCATCTAAAACAGCTACCCCAAACCTTGTAGGATCTTCTACTTCTTTGAGAAATATTAGGGCGTCAAGCTCTTCAGAAAAGAATTTATCTACATAAGAACTTATTCCATCCTCTATTAGATTGTCTCCCAAAAACATCACAAAGGGACTTTTGCCTAGAAAATCTTGAGCAATTTTAACTGCATGAGCAAGACCAAGAGGTTTTTCTTGCAAAATGAAATTAAAATCAATTTTTTTATTATCAAAAGTGTACTCTGCAAGAACTCTTCTCACCTCTTCACCTGTCTCAGGAGCTATTATTACCCCAATATCCTCTATTCCAGCTTGCAATATATCATCTATAACAAAGTAGAGTATAGGCCTATTTGCTACAGGTATAAGTTGTTTTGTAAAGGTATAGGTAAAGGGCCTAAGCCTTGTCCCTTTGCCTCCACTCAATATTAGCGCCTTTGTCCTTTGCATAAGAACTCCTTTAATTTTTTCCTTTTATTATAAAACACAATTATTAATTTTTTATTCATTAATTATTAATTACTGCCCTTAATCTTTCTCCCTAAAAAGATATAAAAGTACTTATTTAGAAACCATATTACAAGCACAGAAAAAAGCAAGGAAACAACTGTCAAGCTAAATCCAGTGACACACTGTTCGATAAAAAGTCTTTTTCTGGTTATAAAAAGATCGGGGAAACCGAAGTTGCAAAAAAGATATTCGTTAACTTTTTGAAACAAATAAAATATTGCCTCATGAAGGGTGAAAACTATTAGGGTATTCTTGCCTAAGTAAAGCATAAAGCGATTATTTTTTGTAATATTTGATACATAAAGCCAGAAGGCTATACCGCTAATGGTAACAAAATATCCCAGAAAATCAGAAAAAAATAGACCATGAAACAAATCAAATTCATCAATCAGTAAAAAAAGCACCATGTTTAAAAGGAAAACAAATAAAAGAAAAAACACTTTAAATCTATTTACCCCGATAAAGTTATTTAGCAAGGTATTCAAAAATTTAGAGCTTTTGAAAAGGTATCCCAAGCCAAACCATATAAAACCAGCTGCTATCCCCCAAAAAAATAAAATTGCATAGCTTCTAATAGCTCTTATCCAGAATAGCTGTGTATTGTCAAAAAGTTTTAAAGAAGAGCTTATAGCTTCAATTTGTGTTTCAATACATATACAGGAAATAAAAATAACGAAGATTATATACCTCTTCATTGAAAGCCTTAAACAATAGTCATACACAGTAGAGACAAAAAATATCGCAGGCAAAAACCAAAGGGGAGTTGTAAATTGATTCTCCTTTACTATTAAAAGATTTGTAAAATATGTAAGAAAAACAATTTTATGTGGTGTCAGGATAATCACTGAATATATATAAATAAGAATTCCAAAAAAGAAATAGGGGATGATATATCTTCTTATGTTTCTTAAAAGAACTTGACGAGGAGTCATATCAAACTTTGGATTAAATACAAAACCTGCTATAAACCAAAAAAGAGCTAAATGAAATGAGTAGGCATATTTAATTAATATTTCAGGAGAAAAATAGGTAGTATGGCCAAAAACTATCCAGAATATCCCAAAAAATTTCGCTTTATCTACCCAGTCAATTCTTTTTTGCATAGATTAATATGTTAACATAAATAAAGACATAAAATAGTGTTTTTTTGAAAATTTACGGTTAAAAATATCCAAAAAAAAGCAGCTACAAAATTAATAATTCTGTAGCTGCCAAAATGTTATTACATTAAATCTAAAAAATTATAAGTTTTACTTAAGACTCTTGTGACAAAACCACCAATCAAAACAATTAGCCTCACCTGATCTTTCTGCTGCGCCACTTACATCAGAAGGTGGTGGAACTATTACATCCCTTCCAACCAAATCGTTTTCAGGCCAATTTGCCGGAATAGCAACCTTATTTTTGTCAGAAACTTGAAGTGCCCTAACCGCTCTTAGAATTTCGTCTATATTTCTCCCCAACTCTTGCGGATAGTACAAGATAAGCCTTAAAACACCCTTATCATCAATCACGAATACTGCTCTAACTGTATTTGTTCCCTTTGCAGGCTGTATCATCCCAAAGGATTTCGCTACATCACCCATATCATCAGCAATTATAGGAAATTCAATACTTACCCCAAGTTTTTCTTTAATCCACTCTATCCACTTGATGTGAGAAAACACCTGATCTATCGAAAGACCTATGAGTTCTGTGTTTAGTGCTTTAAAATCATCTAACTTTTTCTGAAAAGCAACAAATTCAGTTGTACAAACTGGTGTAAAATCAGCGGGATGGCTAAATAAAACAACCCACTTTCCTGAATAATCATCTGGAAGATTTATCAAGCCGTGAGTAGTTTTAACCTTTTTGTTTTCAATCTTTTCACCTAAAAGCGGAAATGACATTTTCAAACCTCCTTAATAATATTAATAATTATTATTATTATCATACTTCAGAAGGTTTTTGTCAACTAGTTGTTTTAAACGAAAATCTTATCTGGATTTAAAATATTATTTGGATCTAAAGCAATTTTTATTGCTCTTCCAAGCTTTATAGTCTCTTCATCAAATTCAAGACCTAAATATGGTGCTTTCATATAACCTATACCATGTTCACCTGAAAGCGTGCCGCCAAGACTTATTGCCAATTCAAATATTTCCCTTATAGCCTCATTTACTCTTGCCATCTCATCTTCATTTCTCTTATCAGTAAGTATATTTGGATGCAAATTGCCATCCCCAGCGTGTCCAAAGATTATTATCTTCAAAGAGTATTTTTTGGCAATTGATTTAATCCCTTTTATCATATCAGAAATTTTCGAACGCGGTACGGTAGCGTCTTCAGAGATCTTTGTAGGAGCTATTTTTCCGCACGCTGGAGATATAGCTTTTCTCAAAGTCCAAACCTTATCCATATCAAAGTTATCTTTAGCCAAAATAAATTTAAAACCTTTCGAATTCAAATATTTTTTAATTACACTTACATCAGATTCAACTTCTTCCACAGAACTATCAATTTCTAAAATAAGCAAGGCATTTGTGTCAAAAGATATATCAAAAAAGACATATTCCTTTACTAAGTCTATAGCACTTCTATCCATTATCTCAAAAGTCTTAGGCATTATACCCTGGCTTATTATATCGTTTATACAAGCTGCCGCATCTTTGAGATCTTTAAAGCTTATCAAAAAGAGATTTCTTGTTTCTGGTTTTTTTATAAGTCTTAAGCCTATCCTTGTAAATATCCCTAATGTACCCTCAGAACCAATAAACAAATCAATTACCTCTGGATGTTGAAATGCATCTACTCTTATCACACTGCCATCTGACAAAACAATTTCAAGAAATTCAACGTAGTCTCTAGTAACACCATATTTAAAACACATTGGCCCTCCTGCACACTCTGATACGTTGCCGCCAATAGTACACCATGCACTACTTGCAGGATCTGGAGGATAAAATAGTCCCTTTTTAGAAGCAAAATCTGCAAGCTCTTTTGTTACAACTCCAGGCTCTACAACAGCTAATCTATTTTTCTCACTAAGTTCAATAACTTTATTCATTTGGGTTAGCACAAGGGATACTCCACCTCTTAATGGCACGCTCCCCCCGGAAAGATTTGTGCCAGCGCCCCTGCAGGTAACAGGAATCTTATACTTGCTCGCAAGACTCAAGACTTTAGAAATCTGTTGGGTGGACTCTCCGAAAACTACTATTTCAGGCAAAGAGCTCTTAAACGTTGCATCATAAGAGTACAAATAGAGATCTTCTGCATCGTCAGTTATGTTTTTCTTGCTTGCAACTCTTTCAAGTTCTTTTTTGAATTTAGGATATGATGCTGATGAGCTATTAATATAATTAATATAAGTATTTTTGAAATCATTTTTTTGAATTACTTTAAGGATATTAGCCTTTATTTTATTAACCTTATCATTAAAGTCGTAAGAATAAAAACCTTGATCATCTGAAAATTTAGCCAAAAAGGCTTTTTCGAATTTTTCCAGATCGCTAAATTCTTTAAAAACCAAACAAACAAGGTTTATTAGCGGGAAAAGAATCTCTATGCAGTTAATATTTTGGTTTTTTAAAATATTTTTAATACATCTTGCCTCATTAACAAAGTCCTTTTTGTCAAACTTTATTCTTTTAATCAAGCTCGCATCATTAGGAAAACTTAGTTCTACAACTTTATGATTTTCTAAATTATTGTCATTTAAAACCTTTAACTTACTTTCAATCTCACCTGATACCTCTTTTCTAACTATAAGGGTGACATAGAAGTTATCAGAAGAATTTTGCTTATTTATTAAATAAAAGGCAAAGGGCTCAATTCTTAATTGTTCTAAAATAGAATTCAAATTAGCTAATTGAGAAATTTCGAGATAAAAATTAAAAACCTTGTTTTCTCTATTTGGGTGAAGTCTGAGCACTAAACTTGTCGGTTTAGCAAACTCTTTAAAGCCTAACAAAAATCTTGTAAAATCATAACCGCTCGCGCACTTTACAACCTTTTTATTTAAGTCAATTTTCTTACCAAATTTTGTCTCAAAACTACCGCCCAGAGCAAAATTAAAGATAGAACCATAAAGATGATGAGACGGATTAGGCAATTTTAAATAAAAAAGGTCAATAAGCTTTAGCTGCGAATAAAGCTGATTGGCAGTTGGCAAGAAAACAAGATTCCCCCTTAACAGTTCTAAGTTCATGTCCCTAATTAAAATATTTGGATCAACAGATAATACTTGATTTATATTATCTATATTTAATAACATGCGCCATATCCATCGGCTCTTGGCTCTGATCCCCCGACCAAAACTTTATTGTCTAATCTGACAATAATCTGCCCCCGACCAAAACTTATTGAATCTGTAGTAACTTCTATATCGTGCCCCATTTTTAAAAGATCATCTATTATACTTTTATCAATTCCACTTTCGACAAGCACTTTTTTGCCACCAAGCCATTGAAATCTTGGGGCATCAAGTGCAGCCTGAGGGTTGTCCAAGAAATTAATCATATTTGCAAGAACCTGAACATGACCCTGAGGCTGCATAAAGGCACCCATTAGCCCAAATGGCCCAACTGCAATATTACCTCTTGTTATAAAGCCAGGGATAATTGTATGATATGGCCTTTTCCTTGGTGCAATACAATTTGGATGATTCTCTTCAAGAACGAAATTTGCTCCTCTGTTGTGCATAGCAATTGCGGTGTCATCTATCACTATTCCAGATCCAAAACCCATGTAGTTGCTTTGTATATAACTAACCATATTCCCATCGCCATCAGCAGTGCAAAGATATACAGTATTCCCACAATACGCACTTTGAGTTTTTGGCAAAAATGCTCTATCTGATATAATCCTTGACTTGTTAAGCCCATATTCCTCGCTAAGGAACTCTGAGACCTCTTTATTCATATACTTAATATCTCCAACATAAGATAGGGCATCTTCAAAGGATAATTTTAGCGCTTCAATACACCTGTGAAAGTACAAGCTATCCTTCCTTGGAATTTCAAAGCGTTTTAGGATGTTTAATGCCATAAGAACAACTATTCCTTGACCGTTTGGGGGAAGCTCCCATATATCATATCCATGATAGTCAATTTTTATAGGTTCTACCCATTCTCCTTTGAAATCCTTCAGGTCGATCTCGGTTATATAACCATTGTGTTTTTTAAAGAATGAAACGATTTTTTCTGCTATTAAACCATCATAAAAGGACTTGCAATTAGTTATAGCCAATTCCTCTAAGGTTCTGGCAAGATTTTCGTTTTTAAATATTGAGGCAGGCTTTGGTGCTCCATCCTTTGCGAAGTTTTCAAACCAGTACCTGAACTCATCTCCCTTTTGTTCAGAGATAAGATTGTAAAAATTTTCCCATAATCTAGAAATTAGAGGAGATACAGGATATCCATAACGGGCTAAATCTATTGCTGGAGCAAATACTTCAGAAAGACTTAGCCTTCCAAACTTTGACGAAAGCTCTCCCCACCCCCAAACTACGCCTGGAACGGTAATAGATTCAAAACCAAATCTAGGCATTTTCTTAAAGCCTTTCTTGTTTAAGAGCTCAAGGTTTATATTTGAAGGTGCAAACCCGCTTGAGTTTAATGCATAAAGTTTACAATCCTTCCAAATAATAGCAAATGAGTCTCCACCAATTCCGCATGAAGTTGGTTCAACCACCGTAAGGGCGGCAGCGGCAGCTAATGCTGCGTCAACAGCATTGCCTCCCTTTTGTAAAACAGACAGACCCGCCTGAGATGCGAGTGGCTGAGAGGTTAGTACCATTCCATTTTTTGCAAGATAAACGTGTCTTCTTGAGGGATATGGATATCTTTGAAAGTCAAACATTATTCACCTCTTATTTAATCTAGTTTCTTAAAATTATATATTGTTATGACAAGATTTCCTCTATAATATATTAAGATCAAAAATATTGGGGGCAGAAAATGGATAGATTGAAAGTTGTTTTACAGGGTTTTCCTGCAAAATCAAACAGAGGGTGGCTTGGATGGTGCAATGTAGTATTGATGGCAACATCAAATGGTTATTTTCTTTTCGATACTGGCAGCTATGGGGATAGACAAGAGCTTTTGGATTCGCTGAAAAGTCATAAAGTAGGCATATCAGAAATAAAGGGGATATTTCTTACTCACTTTCATTTTGACCATGCAATAAACATTGAGCTTTTTGAAAATGCTAAGATTTATTTGTCAGAAAGAGAATATAACTACATTACAAGCGGTTCATTCGAAAAGGCATCAGATCTTTACGTACCCAAGTCTATGATAAGTTATCTTTTAAATAGAAATCCCATAATTTTGAGAGATAACGAGAAGATTTTAGATGACATAGTCGCAATAGATTTACCTGGACACACGCCAGGATCTATGGGATATCTTTTAGAAAAGACTAAAACCTTGATAGGAGGAGATGCTGTCAAAAATATTAAAGAGTTCTACAACGAATTAGACACACTGCTTGTTTTTGGAGACATAAACGACTATAGAGAGTCGTTGAAAAGAGCAAAAAGGATAGCAACTAATTTTATTCCGGGTCATGATTCAATATTTAGTTTTGACAAAGAAATAAAGAAGTTAATCGATTTAGAGATTATAATTTATAGCAATACAAATTGGAAAGAGATACAGCCAAAAGAGTTTAAAATAACTTAGAAATGAAGGAGAAAAAAATGAAAAAGTATACCTTTATCTTTTTAATTTTAACCTTGCTAATACTAGTCGCAAAAACTTCATATGCAGAATTTAACCTTAGCGATCTCTCTCAAAATGAAATGCTTCTTAAACAAGGAGAGACAAACCTTGTATTGCCTGGCGAATATTTTGAAATTAGTATAGAAAATCAAGATAATAGTAAGTTTTCTATAGATTACGATAAGAGCCTCGTTGAATTAACGCGAGATGAGAGTTTGCCAAGCCATCAAATCTATTATTTCAAAGCAATTGCCGAAGATGTCTCAAATACAAAGATAATTGTCAAATCAGACAAAGAGAATTCAAAAGCACTAACTTATGATGTTTATATTTCGCCAGCTGACAAAATTCCTTTGGTTACACTAAGGGATATTAAAGATAATCCTGATAAGTATATAAATAAATTTGTCAGACTAAATGCCAGATTTCTCGGATGGTCAAGACCAGTTAACACAAATGAAATTTGGGGAACGTTGGTCACAAAATCAGACACAGTAATAGAGGACAATACTGGTGCAGCCTTTATCTCGGGCACAAACTTTATGTACAAAACCAACTACGCTGTTGAATTTATAGTAAAAGTAAAACCAAACGAAAAAGATGGCTTTGAAATAAAGTTAGTAAAACTCCTTAAGTGATTTATTTTTCTTCTATTTCTTACAGATATTCTAGTATATATATAGTAAAAGAAAACGAGTCAGTTATAAAGGTATTTCTTAATGATAATAGTTTTTCTCGGTTCTACAAGGAAAACGTGATCAAGAGAGATGACTTAAAGTTACAAGACGAAGTAAGTCAAATAATTGAATATCTAAATGGAAAAAGAAAAAAATTTAACATTCGTTACAAGTTTTCAGGTACTGAATTTCAGAAGCTTGTTTGGCAAAAAATTTTGGATATAGGATACGCTGAAGTTAAAAGGTATTCTGACATAGCAAAAGAAATTAACAAGCCCCTCGCAACAAGAGCAGTTGGCAATGCGTGTAGGAAAAATGCTCTGCCAATTATTATTCCTTGCCACAGAGTTGTTTCTGCAAATGATTTAGGCGGCTTTTTCGGTCAAGACACAGAATTTAGGGAAATCAAATCGTACCTTATAAACCTAGAAAGGGCTTATTTGCATCGCCCTTTCTAGGTTTTGTTAAATTTAAAAATATCCGGTTATTTATAGTTTGAACTTATCAACTTCTTTATCAAGCTTCTCTATCTTTTCTTTTAAGGATTCTGACATCTTTCTAAGCTGCTCCATCATTCCTGTCTGCTCCTGTGTGGTTGCACATATTTCTTCTGTAGAAGCAGCACTCTCTTCAGCAATTGCGGCTACGTTCTCAACCTCTTTTTGGACATCTAGAGCAGCATTGTTCATCTCGTTTGCACTAGCAGAATATTCTTCTGAAAGTGCAGCTAAGTTACTAACGTTTGCCTCAATATTCTTTATGCCACTTGTAACTTCATTTACGCTATCCTTTGCTCTAGCTATCTGCTTTAACAATCCTGCAATATTAACAGTAATCATATTAAAGGATTCCTTTACCTCAGATGAGAGGGACCTTCCTGCATCCACCTCGGACAATGCCTCAGCCATTGACGCTGATGCAGCCTTAGTTTCCCTTCTTGTTTCATTTATCAAGACAGCTATTTCGTTTGCCGCCTTCTGCGATTCTTCAGCAAGCTTTCTAACTTCATCAGCTACTACAGCAAAGCCTCTTCCGGCATCTCCAGCCCTTGCAGCCTCTATAGCAGCATTTAGGGCAAGGAGATTTGTCTGATCAGCTATATTTGAAATTAGATCGACAATTTTGCCGATATCGTCAGATCTTTGATCGAGAATGCCGATATTTTTGGACAAATCGTCAACTGCTTTTGCAATTCTCTCGGCCAACTCTTCTCTTTTGGCAAGAATATCATGACCGTTCTTAGCCTTTTTATCTACAGTATTTGCAAGGTTATTTACTCCCATACTAGCCTTTTGGAGTGTATCGATATTCTTTGCAATATTTGCTATGCTTTCCGCAATTGAAGATGCGTTCGTGGCCTGCTCTTCTGCTCCCTTTGCGATAGCACTAATACCTCCAATAAGCACGTGAGCGCTATTTGTCAACTTTTGCGCAATATTGGAGAGAGTTTCTACGCCCTTTGCAGTACCCTCAGAGGTTTTAGAAGCTTCCTGAGCCGCACAAGATACCGAATCAGATACTTTTAATAGTTGGTCTGAAATATTTAAAATCTCGTTCGAAGATGAGTTGATATTAGAGATAATGCTTACAAGGCTTTGTCTCATTCTTTCAATAGATTTTGCAATAGTGCCCATCTCATCTTCGTATACTCGCTGCATCTTAGTGCTGATATCTCCCCTCGCTATTCTCTCTATTCCGTCAACAGTTTTGTTTATTGGCTTCATCAAGAATATCTCTAAAGCGAACAAAAGTAGTGCGATACCTATGATGATTGCAAGCAAGTTAAGGCCAAATTGTATTAATGTAAAGTTAAATAACTGAGAATCATAGAACTCTGCGCTCTTTGCAACAAAAAACATCCCTATAACCTTACCATCTATATCTCTCAAGGGTGCATAATATGAGTAGTAAGGCTTGCCAAAAAGAGAAATTTTAATTTGTAGTGGTTTGCCTTCTTTTAAGACAGTGTCTATAACCTTTGGGTTATCCATCTTGGTTCCGATAGCGCGTGAACCATCCTGTTTAGTGAGAGTAGTGCTAACACGTGTATCACCATCAAAAAATGTAGCTTCTGCCCCCATTTTCTCTTTAATCTGATCTACAATTTGAGTAGACCCAGATATCATCATGCCTGTTGAAACCGCACCAATGATCTTGCCAGTTTCGTCCTTTATAGGTGCACCTGCCCTAATAGATAAACCCGAGACATTGCCCTTTGAAAATCCAGCTACTACTTCTCCCTTAAGAGCTCTATCTATCTCAGTAGCTTCTTTTAGATAATCAAGCCTCTTTTCAGGATCGTGCCCCCTCATTAATACTTGTCCCTGAGGGTTTACTACAGTAATATAAAATCCTGGATGATCCTTCACATAGCTGCTTAAAATAGTTTGAAGCTGTGCCGTATTATTTGACTTAATTGCAGAAATTACATCAGGTTCTTTTGAAATCACTATAGCCATTTGTTTTGCCGTTGATATGTCATTCTCAATAAGCATGTTTGCACCATCGTAAAGAGTCTTTACGTCATAGTTTGCAGAAGCATTAAAGGCATTGCTTAACTGCAGCAGACCACCGCCCGAAAGAAATAGGCCAAAAACAAGAAAGCTTACAAAGACAGAAAAACCTAACTTTTTCCGTAAAGAGAGATCCAAAAAGAACTTAAAGAGTTTTTTCATATGTTGCCCCCTTCAGATTTAATAATTATTACTATTAATTAAAATATTAAATCCCTTTATCTATATGTATATTATAAATTATAAATCAAAAAAACAAAAAAATATTCAATTTAAAGCTCAATAACATTGTTTAATTAAATTTTATAAAAAAACCCATTCCAGCTAACTGGAATGGGGAATAAGTAAAAGAAGATATTTATAAATTTAGATGTGATATTTTAGAAGTCTCCCATACCTCCCATGCCTCCCATGCCGCCTGAAGCAGATGGCATTGGAGACTCTTTCTTAGGCTTATCAGCAACAAGGGTATTAGTAGTAAGGATCATACCCGCAATCGAAGCAGCATTTTGAACTGCCGAACGAGTCACCTTTGCAGGATCTACAATTCCACTCTTTACCATGTCTACATAGGTTCCGTTTGAAGCGTCAAATCCGATGCCCGGTTTTTCCTCTTTAAGTCTTGCCACAACAACTGAACCCTCAAAGCCAGCATTCAATGCTATTTGCTTACAGGGAACTTGGAGTGCCTTCTTAACAATTTCAAGTCCAACCTTTTCTTCGCCCTCATAATCTAACTTTTCAAGAGCCTTCAAGGCATGAATTAGCGTAGCTCCACCACCAGGTACTATACCCTCTTCAACAGCAGCGCGTGTAGCAGAAAGGGCATCCTCCATACGGTGTTTCTTCTCCTTCAGTTCGGTTTCTGTAGCAGCCCCTACTTTGATAACCGCAACGCCACCTGAGAGCTTGGCCAAACGTTCTTGAAGTTTTTCTCTGTCATAGTTTGAATCTGTCTGTTCGATTTCCTTTTTGATCTGAGCAATTCTGCCCTTAATAGCCTCAACTGAACCCTTGCCATTGATAATCGTTGTCTTCTCTTTGGTAACTTTTACCTTTTCCGCTCTTCCAAGATTTTCAATTTTAGTATTTTCAAGCTTCAAACCAACATCCTCTGATATAACGTCACCACCAGTTAGAATGGCTATATCTTGAAGCATTGCCTTTCTTCTATCACCAAAACCTGGTGCCTTTACAGCAACCACATTTAATGTCTTTCTAAGCTTGTTAACAACAATAGTTGCAAGAGCCTCGCCCTCGACGTCTTCAGCAATGATAAGCATTGGCTTACCGTTTCTTGCTATATCCTCAAGAATTGGCAAAATATCTTTAAGAACACTTATCTTCTTGTCTGTAATAAGAATATATGGTTCGTCAAGTTCTGCTTCCATTCTTTCAGGATCGGTAACAAGATAAGGAGATACGTAACCTTTATCAAACTCCATACCTTCAACTATATCAACGCTAGTTTCAATACCTTTTGACTCCTCAACGGTTATTACGCCATCTTTCCCGACTTTGTCCATTGCTTCCGCAACTTTCTCTCCAATAAACCTATCATTAGCAGATATTGTTGCAACTTGTGCAATTGCTTCTTTGGTTTCAACAGGCAAGCTCATCTTTTTAATTTCTTGAATTACAACTTCAACAGCTTTGTCTATTCCTCTCTTAATAGAAAGTGGTGAAGCGCCAGCTGCAACCATTTTAAGACCCTCTTGAACCATAGCCTGAGCCAGAACGGTTGCAGTAGTTGTACCATCACCAGCTATATCATTAGTTTTTGACGCAACCTCCTTTAAAAGCTGTGCTCCCATATTTTCATAAGGATCTTCTAACTCAATTTCCTTTGCGATTGTTACACCATCGTTAGTAATTGTAGGGGATCCCCACTTTTTCTCTAAAACCACGTTTCTACCCTTTGGTCCCAACGTCACCTTTACAGCATCAGCAACAGCGTTGACACCTCTCTCAAGTGCTCTCCTTGCCTCTTCATCAAATGCTATCATTTTAGCAGCCATAAATTCACCTCCTAATTATCCTTTAATAGCGTATATGTCACGTTCTGAAAGAATTAGATAATCCTTTGAGTTAATCTTAATCTCTGTACCGCCATATTTGGCAAATACAACTCTATCTCCTACCTTTACCTCTAATGGAACTCTTGTCCCATTATCAAGAATCCTACCTGGACCAACGGCTACCACGATTCCTTCTTGTGGCTTCTCCTTTGCAGTATCCGGCAGTACAATGCCCGATACAGTCTTCTCTTCAGCTTCCACAGGCTCTACAATAATGCGATCGCCCAATGGTTTAAGATTCATAGAATCACCTCCATAAGTTTTTAACAATTGTTAGCACTCACTTTTGATGAATGCTAACAGTAAAATATTATATTGCTCAACAAATAAATGTCAAGTGGTCGAATTTAATTTTTATGGCTAAAGACTATCAGTAGGACGCCTTTTTGGTAAAGTTAAAATTAACAGCCCTGAAATAACCAAAGACATAGCTAAGCACAGATATGCTATCGTATAAGAACCTGTGTATGTCTTTACAATTCCTATTAAAAATGGGCCAACCCAACCTCCAATGTTACCGATAGAATTAATCAATCCAACAGCTCCCGCAGCTGCAGTCTCAGATAAAAAAGTAGTAGGGATAGACCACCATACACCCATACCACTATAGACGCCAATTGCAGCAAGATTAATAAAAACAAAGTTTAAAACTGGGTCTTGAATAAGCACTGTACCAGCTAGACCTATTGCCCCCATAAAGAGGGGTATCGCTACATGATATCTCTTTTCTCGTCTCTTCGAAGAAGAATTGCCAACAATTAAAAAACCTATTAGAGAAAACACCATTGGAATCGTAACCAAAAAGCTTACATTTGCATTAGATAAACCAGAAACTGATTTTAAAACAGTGGGCAACCAAAAACCAAAGCCCCAAAATCCCACAATCCACATAAAATATGTAAATCCAAGTTTTAGAACCTCAGGATCTTTAAGCCCTTCCCACAAAGTATATTTTCTTACATTGTTTTTTGCAGCTATTTCATGCTGATAAAAATCGGAAAAAAGAAGTTTTTCTTCAGCTGTCAACCAATTAACATCTTTTGGCCAATCCTTAAGCCAAAACCACAAAACTATGCCAAGAAGAAGTGACAGACAACCTTCTATAAGGAATAAAAGCTGCCAGCCGGCCATATTAAACATTGATGCACCAATTATAATACCAGCCAAAGGCGAGCCAATGATACTTGCAACCAATAGTGAAGTAAGCATTATAGAAATTGCTTTAGCCCTTTCATTTGGGGCAAACCATCTTGGGAAAAAAATAGCATAGCAAACAGGATAAAAGCTTGCCTCAGCGGCTCCTATTAAAAATCGAACAATATAGAACTCTATTGGCGTTCTAACAAAGGCCATAAGAGAGGTCGCAATACTCCATGTAACAAGAATTCTCACAATCCACTTTGATGCGCTCCATTTAGCAGCAATTATAGCGCCAGGAACCTCAAAAAGTACGTATCCCCAAAACAAAATACCTGCACCAAAGCCGAAAACCTCAGGTGAAAATCCTAGGTCCTTATTCATAGTCAGTGCAGCATAGCTCAGATTGAGGCGATCGAGAAAGGCTAATACAGAAGCAATAAATAATGGCAAAATCACATTAAAATATCTTTTGTTTAGCGTTCTTTGTAACATCCCATCTAATTGATTTCTATCCACCACCAAAACCTCCCTTGAAAATTAATATTATGTATTATATAGGAAGATGTACAGAAATTTAAAAGGATGTTCCCGGTTACTTTAAATTTATAAGATATAATATGCATATACCAAATTCTAAATTTAAGGAGAGAATATGATCAAACGTCTTGTTTCTACAATATTCTTCTTTATTTTCCTATTGTCAGCTCTTCCTAACGGTGTAGCAAATGCTGAGATATTTCAGTTAATAATCAGACCTGGAGTTACCCAAAACGAAATTGATAATATAAAATTGGCACTTAATACCACCAACGAGATGATAAAAGATTATGGTTTTGTATTAAACGAAAGAATAAATGTAATCTTAACAAAGGACAAAGAAGACTATAAGAATGCTTTAATTGAGTATTTTCATTACTCAGAATCTTTAGCAGAAAAAGATGCAGCCATCTCAGCTGGAGAAAGTTCTACAAAGGCGCCTATTATTATAATTAAGGGTTCTGAAAGGCTTGATAAGTACAAAGCAGAGGCATTTAGGGTTCTTCCACATGAGACATTTCACCAGGTCCAAAGGCAATTCGGAAAACAACAAAACGTTCCTATATGGTTTGAAGAGGGCACCCCAGAGGCATTTAGGTATATTGCCATGGTAAAGGCTGGCATTACTTCAAAAGAGATAGCATTTCAAGATCCACTGGCAAGATTAAATATATATGTAAAAAAAACGCACAATCCTCTACCAGATCCAGAAACACTAAATGACTATACATGGAGAGATTGTATGGCTAAGGGCATACCAGTTTATCAGCTTGCAACCCTTATGGTACTCCACCTGACAGGAGACGACTTTTCCAGAATCCAGCAGATGTACAAATTAATGCATAACAACATATCCTGGGAGAAGGCTTTTCTTATTGTATTTAACGTAACTCCAAAGATGTTTTACAAGGATGTAATGGAAAAAATTAACTTTGAAATAGAACATTCATAGATCGCGTGTTTTTTCTTCTTGATTTTTCTGCACCTTATCAACCTCAACACCATGAGTGTAAAGAAGGAAGACATCGATAAAGCCAGGAAAGTTGGGATCAGCTTTAAGAGCCAATGATATGGCACTTTGTACACCTTCAGGCGACCTAAAGAGCCATTGAACTTCTCTTTCTAAATACTCACCTTTATCGCTATAAAAATGACCGTATTTTTGGTTGAGATCGCTCACCAAAGAATTTACTAATCCCATTGCATCTTCCTCTTTTACGAATAAAACTGCCCCGCCTTTATAAAATTGCCCCCTTTCATTAAGATAAAGATGTATTACTGAAGGGGTTTTATAAAAGGTTGTCTTTTCTATATAGAAAAATGAATTACCTGACAAGTTTTTAAATGAATAGTTTAGGTTTTTTTGTCTTAAGATATCTTCTAATTCCTTCTTTGTAATTCCAAATTTTATTCCCCAAAAACTATCCAAGTCCTTTGGTATAACAACGTCTTCTATCTCATTTAGCTTTTAATTCTCAGAGCTATTTTTTCCTAAGAATACGTTCTCTTTCCAAATGCCGTCATAAATAACTTTTCCATTAGAGTCTTTAAACGTTCCATAACCGTCTCTCAAGCCGTTTTTGAATTCCCCAGTATAGACGCTTTTGTCCTTATAAATCATGGTTCCCTTTCCATTAAAAAGACCATTTCTAAATTCCCCTTCATATGAAACTATATTCGACGTGCTTGATGAATATGTAAGTTTACCTTTTCCCTCTGGAAGACAATTCTTAACATACCCTTCATATGTAAGCTCTTTCGTAACAATAGTTGCAAAACCTTCTCTGATGCCATCATTCATCGCTCCAGAATATTTATATTTTTCAACACCATTTTTATCATAGATAACAAAAATGCCCTCCCCACTTGCAAAACCGTTCTCGCAAGCTCCCGACCACGAAATAGACTCGCCTTGTCCTAAAGGCTTTAACAATTTTATTTGGCAAGAAGTGTTGGGGTCCTTTACTGTTACAAAATCAGCAAATGCTATCCCCTGGAAGATAAACATAGAAAATAAAACAGCTAGAACTTTTAAATATTTCATGGCATACCCCCATTTATTATTTTTTACATTTTATCAAAATAAATTTTAATTTCAATGAAGCGAAGCATTTTTTGATATAATAAAAAAATGAAAGAGAAAATCGGTAAAAAAATATACTGTATTTTGGGTCCAGTAAACTGCGGATTTTATGATAATTGTATGATAGATACGCCATGGGAGATGCACAACCACAAAAAAATAAACCCAGAATATTTACTTCTGACTCACGGGCATGCTGACCACTTCAGAACCGCTTTTTCATTTAAAGGGAAAGGGACAAAAGTGGTCGCACCTAAAGAGGAGTGTGTCTTTTGAAGAGATAATATCTGATGTCTTATCATCTCTTGAAATAAATAATTCTCTTGCTCAATACTGGATTGCTGTGACTGTTATAAAGAGTCACCTGAGCGCACTTACACGAATAAATAAGTTAACTTTTTTCTGGAAAACGCAAGGGTTTATTGGGCTAAAAGTTAAATAAACTTAAATCTATCAACGTCAAAGAGCCCATTCACAGTTAGTTTCACATGGCCAATAACTTCAAGCGCCATAAAACTTAATGTTCCAAATGGATCACTTAAGGAAGAACCATTTTTTCTAACAATACTGTTTATCCTGGTAAGATCATCGATTAAACTATCTTCATCTAAATCTGACAATATTCCAGCTAATGGCAGCCCTACCTGTGTAAATTCATTTCCATCAAAATAGACAAGGCCTCCTTTTAGCTCAAACACCTTTTCAACAGCCTTTTTAATAGACAGATCGTCAGCTCCTACGCATATAACGTTGTGGCAATCATGAGAGATAGACGTTGCAATAGCCCCTCTTTTTAATCCGAATCCCTTAATTTTACACGCTGCACCTTTACTTTTCTCGTATCGAGAAATAACTACTAACTTTAGAATGTCTCCTGATAGATCAAATTCGTTTTTCTCAGTAGAAAATAGTTCTGTAATAAGACTCTTGTCCTTTACTAAAATACAAAAAGACTTTAATCTCTCCTCTATCTCAGGTATTACAACATCGTCTTTGGTTACTTTAAAGGTATTAAAGAATAATTTTGAAAACCTCTTTTTCTCTTTGCTAAATCTTTCTATTATTTTCCCGTTAACTATTACCTTACTGATTTCAAATTCTTTAAAGTCCTTAAATAAAACAAGGTTGGCAAAATTGCCCTCTTTTATTTGAGAATATTTATTTAAACCGTAATGATTAAGGGTGTTATAAGTTGCAGCCCTCAGGGCAAGTATAGGATTTATGCCTAATTTTATAGCCTTTCTTAAATTAAATATTATGCTTCCAGTTTTTTTAAGATCAAAAACGTTTTTATCATCTGTACAAAAACCCACCCTATCTGGATATTCTGAAATTATCCTATAAGCCAGATCTTGTGTGGTTTCAGCGCTGCCCTCTCTGATAAACACGAACATTCCTGCTTCTATTTTGCTTTTCAGATCGTCATAGGTCTCACTTTCGTGATCATCTGAAATACCTTTTGAAATGTATCTACCTAACATTTCACGATCCTTAAAAGGAAAGTGGCCATTGATTAAAATATTTTTTTCTTTTGCAAGTTCTATTATTGACCTATAAGGCTCATCATCATTTATAACACCGTATACGTTCATCATCTCTCCTATAGAAATTACATCTCTCTCTTCTATTAGCCTCTTTATACTCTTTGCAGTTATCTTTGCACCAGATTTCACAAATCTTGTAGCAGGAACGCTTGATGGTATAGCAAAAAAGATCTTTGACAAAGAAGACCTTGCATCCTTCATAAAAAGCCTAATTCCCTTTACCCCAAGAATATTAGCAATCTCATGATTATCTGAGACTACATATAAAGTACCAAATTGTGCAACCAAATTTCCAAAAACAGATGGAGGCAACATCGAACTTTCTACGTGACAGTGACCGTCAATTAAACCGGGAGTAAGTATTTTATTTTCTGCTTCAATTACAACTTCTGCATCAATCCTTTTTTTACCGATATATGAAATTAGATTTCCTTGAATGCCTACACAAACCTTTAAAAATGTATTTTTTTCAAAGTCTGGTATAAGACAATTGTTTACTGCAACATCAAACATAACTTACCCCTTTTTTAATTTATCACTTCTCAACTATTTCAATTGTATCACCAACCTTAACTACTCCCCCCTCTTCTACCGAGGCAAAATAGCCTTCTTTAGGCATTATACAATCTCCTGTCTTTTTGTAAATTTCACACCTTGTGTGACACTCTTTTCCAATTTGACTAATAGATATTATAGAATTGCCCAACTTTAATTTCGTTCCTACCTTAAGTGTACTCAAATCCATATCAACAGTAAAATTCTCTGCAAAATCTCCAAAACTCAAGTCTTTATTTTTTTCTCTCGCTCTATTAAGGCTAAATATACTCAAAAGACTAACTTGTCTGTGACCAAAGCCAAAGTGTGCATCACCTTCAATTCCAAAATCCTTTATCAATAAAACTTCATTAACTGGTCTTTTAATTTCGCCTTTATTCTTGCTGACATTAATAGACAATATTTTCCCCATAATATCTCCTTATATAATAGTTTATTTATAAACTTTATTATTAAAGCTTAATAAAAGGCCACTTAGGTGGCCTTTTATGTTTTGTGCAAATTTATACAGGCAGATTAAGCTTCTTTCTCTTCTTATTTATATGTTTAATCATCAGTTCTGCCATCTTATGCGGGTCAGTTTCCACAGCAAAACATGCTCCCAAGACATTGGTTAGGCCATCAAGTGCTAAATCTGTGACAAGCTTGCTGCCAGTAATGTTTGGAGTAACTCCCAGGACAGTATACACCCCGCTTGCTACAAAATAAAGCCCAATAGATAGTGCCTTTTCTGAATACCACTCAGGCGCTGACCCTGCTACAGGAAGATCAGAGATATCAACTCCGAGCTCTTTTGCAACCAAACCGCAAAGATGCAATATTCTTGAATTATCTACGCAGCTTCCCACATGCAGTGCAGGAGGTATATTTAGAGCCTTACAAACTGAGGCTAAACCAGGGCCAGCAAGTGATGCTGCTTCTGGCATATAAAGTCCTGCCTTGCCCATGGCTACTGCAGAACAGCCTGTTCCTAAAACCAATATATCATTTTTAATTAATTCTTTTGTAAGTGTTACATGGCAATAATCATGTTTCCTTCTCGGGTTATTGCAACCAACGAGCCCTGCTACCCCTCTTATCTTCCCAGATTTTATGGCATCCAGAAGTGGAGCAAGAGATCCGCCTAAGGCTTCTAATATTGCCTCGTTTGAAAAACCGCTCATCATTGGAACGGGCTCAACAGGTATTAAAACTCTGTTTTTATCCCTCTTCTTGTAGAGCTCAATTGCCATTTCAACAAGCTTTTGCGCCTGAGTTCGCGAATTCTTTACACTAAATTCTACATGCTCAGCCCCTGGAAACTTCGCCTTTGACGAGGTTGTAATCATTTTAGTATGATAACAATTCATTGCAGGAATCAAGCCTGGCATTATACACTGATAATCTACTATGACTAACTCCACAGCACCTGTAGCGATAGCTAGCTCTGTCATAAGATGATTCCCCGCCATAGGAATCCCTTGTCTCATCAAAAGCTCATTGCCAGTGCAGCAAAGACCAGCTAAATTTATGCCATTTGCGCCTGCCGCCTTTGCTCTCTCAATGTTGTTTTTATCTCTAACTGCGGTCAGAACTGCCTCTGAAACTATCGGGCTGTGCCCATGAACGAGTATGTTTACCTCGTCTTCTTTAAGCACTCCCAGATTAACCTTTGACTCCACTGGCTTAGGGGTGCCAAAGAGAATATCTGACAACTCGGTAGCTACCATCGATCCTCCCCAGCCATCAGAAAGCGACACCCTTGCAGAATGCAAAAGTAAGCTTACAGGATCCTGATCTACGCCCATATGGGTTCTGTGCATCATTTCTACCACTTCGCGGTCTATGCCTCTTGGCGAGATTGTTAAGGATTCCCAGAGCTTTCTTCTTACCTCTGGTGCCCTCATCGTAAAACCAATATTACCTTTTCTCATGCCAAACTCGTCAAAAAGAGTGCTGGCAAGATCCTTTGCTACTTGCAAAGTTTCTTTTCCCTCTGTATCAATGCCCAATTCTTTGGCTATCCTTAGGAGCTTGGCCACATCTCTAATTTCATAGCCTTGCGTCTCTGAGTTTGCAACTGCATCAAGAGTTTCGAGTAGATCCCTTCCGTGATCAGAGTGGGCTGCAGCGCCAGCCGCAACTCCCCTACCAAAGTTTCTCGCTACAATTGTATCTGCATTAGCACCGCACACGCCAAGGCTTCTCTCCTTGCCAGGCACTATCCTACAGGGTCCCATAGAACAATTTCTACATGAAAGGCCCTGTTTACAAAATGTACATTGTGGCTGCTGAGCTTTAAACCTATCCCATACAGTAACAACGCCGTCCTTTTCGGCCTTTTCGATCATTATCTGAGCATCCTTACAGATACTTAGCTCTTCAATCTCTTCCTGGCTTCGTGCCATTTTAGTCCTCCTTATTCAGATATTTATATATCTCAGAAAAAACTGAGTCGCACGCCTTTCTTTGTTCGATATCCAAAATACATGAATTAGAAGTGCTTAATCTCACAAGATCGGGTATAAAATCAATAAAATTGATATTATCAAAGTATCCTGAAGCATCAAACTTGAAATTGTCCTGATATACTTTATTAAAAATAAGAAACCTTTTTGTTAATCCAAGTTCAGATGCCATTGAAGATATGTTTTTTGCTGTTTTAAAACTTACCAATGTTGGCTCGCTTACAACTATCAGCGCATCCATTCCCTCTACAGTACCCCTACCCAGATGTTCTATCCCCCCCTCCAAATCTACCAAAATTATTTCATCTCTTTCTAACACTACATGTGCAAGGAGGGCCTTTAGAAACGCATTTGCATTACAAGAGCACCCGCTACCAGCAGCCTTTATGCCTCCAAGGACTAATAGCTTAATGTTGTCCTTTTTAACAGAATATCTTTCAGGAATGTCTTCTACCTTTGGATTCAGATTTATAAGCCCGCTTCCCACTCTTGAATTAATTAGCTCTAATTCTTCAGATATAGGAGTAGGCAATTGACTTTCAGAAAACCCCAAAGTCAAGCCCAACGTTGCGTTTGAATCGGCATCTATCAAGAGAACATCTTTTCCCTCTCTTGAAAGAAAGTCAGCAAACCATGCGCACACAGTAGTCTTCCCCACACCACCCTTGCCAGCTACAGCTACTTTCACTGTTTACCCTCCTTTGGGTAAATCCTAAACAATTATTTACATTATAAATCAAGTAAATCTATAATTAAATATATAATAAATTAATAATTTTTATAGATTCATAAACATAATAAATAGCAAAAAATTAGGGAAATGAATAGAACTTATTTTTCTACAAGTTCATCATCTTCCCAAACCCCATTTTCTATTTTCCCATCAGGATTTACGAGTTTACCCTCTCCGTGTTTTAAATCTTGTTTCCATTCACCTATATATCTTGTCATGTCTGGCAATACCAGTACCCCAAATCCATGTCTTTTGCCATTAAGATAGCCGCCTGCATACCATGAACCATCAGCATATGTAACCACAGCTCTACCCTCAGTCCTGTTCATATTGAATGTACCAGCAAACCTGGTGCCGTCAGCCTGACAGAATATACCTTGGCCGTTAAAGTGATCGTGGTAGAATTCCCCTATATAAAAGGTGCCGTCAGGCCAGGAAAATTCGCCTTTACCCTGCTTCTTACCATCAACCCAATCTCCCTCGTAATAGCGTCCATCAGGAAAGCTAAGTCTCCCATAACCGTTTTCTTTGTCATCTTTCCATTCGCCAACGTACTGCCTACCATCATGAAAAGTGAAAGTACCATAGCCATTTATCCTATCATTTGCCCATTCACCATCATATTCATCGCCAGTTAACCAAATAATCTTTCCCCTTCCATGTCTTTTACCATTAACGAAATCACCTTCGTAAGTTGTACCATCAACGTAGATCATCTTCCCCTTTCCATGAGGTTCCCCATTGAGCGTGCTTCCCTCATAAATTGCTCCACTCTCAAACACTATCTTGTCATTTTCATTACGATCCATAACTATCACCTTCCATATCCAATAAATTTTTTATAAAAGTTATAAAGCTTATAGAGACATCAGTATAGCAAATTTTTGACCAAGACAGTAAATAAAAAATTTGACATATAAAAAGCTTTTGAAATAAACTGTTTAATAATTTAAAATATTAAAAAACCAGTTATACCCTTGGAGGTTCTAAATGAACTATAAGTATTTATTTTTGTTAACGATGGGACATCTTTTTACCGACCTAAATCAGGGTGCGCTCCCAGCTTTGCTCCCCTTTATGATAACTGTACACGGTCTAAATTACGCCCAAGCAGCTGGCCTTATTTTCGCCGCAAACTTTTTGTCATCCTTAGTTCAACCATTATTTGGAATAATGGCAGATAAACACGCTCGAGTATGGATGATGATAGTTGGAATATTTTTAGCTGGACTTGGCATTGGTCTGTCTGGGTATATTCCAAATTATATAATATTGTTTTGCATTATATCGATTAGCGGATTAGGGGTTGCTATGTTTCACCCAGAGGGGGCTCTTTTGGCTAACAAACTCGCAGGGAGTAAAAAGGCAAGCGGTCTTTCATTGTTTGCGCTTGGAGGCAATGGTGGCTATGCTCTTGGGCCGATCTTAGCTACAATAGCAATATTGCATTTTGGGTTCCATGCTACAATTATTTTATTTATATTAAGCCTTTTTATGGCAATTCTGTTTATACCTCATATTCCGTTTTTTGACAAAATACTTAAAAGTCCAAAAGAAACGAAAACTGCCTGGGCAAGAAATACAAAAAACCAGATTGGTGCATTTTTAATTCTCACTGGCATAGTGTTTTGCAGATCAAGCATATTCTTTGGCCTAAATACCTTTATTCATCTTTTGTGGATAAATTATTACCACGCTTCACAAACAGAAGGAAGTACTGCGCTTGCTGTTTTCTTTTTAATGGGAGCTATAGGAACAATAATAGGTGGCAATTTAGCCGATAGGCTTGGATACGTCAACATAGTTAGGTTGGGTTTTATTATTCTATTGCCAGCCCTTCTTTTGTTCCCTTTTATAGACAATAAAGTTTTAGCAATGGCACTCTTAGTGCCTATAGGTTTTGCAGTATATATGGCATTTAGCCCAATGGTAGTTCTTGGACAGAAATACCTTCCCAATAGTATGGGTTTGGCATCAGGTGTAACTATTGGACTTGCAGTTAGTGTTGGAGGAATAATTGCCCCTTTACTAGGAATGATAGCAGACAGCTACGGATTAATTTCAGCATTTTACGTTATAGCCATAATACCTCTAATAGCCTCACCGCTTAGCTTCTGCCTACCAAAAGACTAGGATTCAATACCACGTTCCTTTGCATAAATTTTTAATACGTTGTACACAACATCATGATGAGATCCTTTATCCAGATACATCGCATCGTCAGCCCTTCTAAAGATCTCCTGCAAATCATCTCCTGGCACATGACCAGATGCTACGCCAAAGGAAAGATATAATGGCACGTGCTCACCCTCGGTTAATCCCATACTCCTTTTCAGCCTATCAATTGCAAAGTTTAATTCATCATTTCTAAAATCTGTACAAATTATTGCAAACTCATCCCCACCAATTCGACAAACTAAACCAATTTCTTTAAAGATGTCTTCTAATAAACGAGCAGTGCGAATTATCAAGTTATCCCCCTCTGCGTGTCCAATTCTATCATTTGCCCACTTTAGACAATCAATATCTACAACAACTATTGCAACCTTTCTTTTTAGTTTTGAAATGCTAAGCTTTGCTAACTCCTCCTCGAAAAATCTCCTGTTATATATCCCGGTAAGCGAATCCTTATAGCTCAAAAATTCCAGGTTTCTCTGATAGGCTACCTTGTCTGAAACGTCGGCTATAGTACCAAATAGATATACGCCATCGTCATCAAGGAGATAAGTCAGAAGCATTTCTATATACAGTAAAGTACCGTTCTTATGAACACCTGTAACAATTGAGTGAAACCGATCGTCCTTTACAGTACCTTCCTCGGTAATCACTGATCTTATTGCCTCCTGACCATCCTGTGTAAACAGATCAAGTGGCGATTTAACTAAAAGCTCTTCAACAGAATATCCAAAAATGCTAGCAAATTGTACATTTACATATCTAAAGGTAAAATCAGGTGCAAACATAAATATTCCCGTAAGCGAATTTTCAACTAAAGCTCTATATCTTTTTTCTGCAGCTCTTAACTCCTTATTCGCTGCTTCTAATTTAGCATCCTTTTGATCTAACTCTATCCAAATTTTAATAACATTGCTAAACAGCTCTCTAAACTCTAAAGTAAATGTATTTAAATTAATAGAACATATCTGTTTAATACTTTCCCCTTGTTTGCTAAACAACTCCTCGAGCACCTTAAGAGGCTTTGCTAGTTCCTTATAGACAAAGAAGTAACTAATAAAAGATAAGAGAAAGAGGATTAAAAGACTAACAAATATTTCAAAAAAGGTTAGTTTAAAAATTCCAAAATAAGACAAAGAGGGGATAGAACAGTATACTGACCAACCAGTACCAGCTAAGCTCACCTCGTTGCTAAGCCACCTATCAAAAAACATAAGACTAAAAACATTAATAGGATTTGACAAAAAATTTCTGAAATCATTTTTAGTAAATTGATAAGAATTACTAGGAATAGAAGCGATCGCGTTTGAATTCTGATCTAACAAAGCAAAACGAACGTTAAGCCCTTCCTTACTCATTAAATTATTTAATGGTACTACAAGATTATAAAAAACTTTAATTGGTATTTCTGAAATCAAAACACCTGTTACAAAATTTTGTCTTGAAAAAACTGGTACAGCAAAAACTATTACTTTCTCACCATCAATTTTTGACAAAAGAAGCCCAGAAACCGATCTCTCTCCCTTTACAGCTTTTATAAAATACCCCATATTGGCAACAGAAATACCTTTTACATTGTTCGATGAGTAGACGATTTGGCCTAATATATTAGCATATGAAATACTCAGAACTTCAGGAAACGCTACCTTTACAGCTCTTAACGTAGATTCCAACTCAGGGGAGGCGCCTTTTACGCTTTCAAGGGAGGCAATCAATTCTAGTTTAGAAAATTCGCTTGAGATAAAATCTTCTATTGTATCTTTATATCTTTCTGACACAAAGGTAAGATTTGTAGAGATGTCACTTCTTAAATCCTGATACTCAATAAAAAAATTGCACAAGAAAAATAGAAGAGGCAAAAAAAACGATAAAACAATTACAATAAATAGCCTACACTTAATACTTTTAAGATTACACTTTTTAATAAGTTTCAAACTATGACCTGAACAAATTTAAACTGAAACCGAAACCATTAAACTCTTAACGCGTCTAATATAATTAATGGTTTCAGAATATGGAGGTATACCGTTAAACCTTTCAACAGAGCCAGGACCCGCATTGTATGCAGCAAGCGCTAAATCAACATTTTTAAAGGTTTTTAAGAGATTCGAAAAATATCTTGCTGTCCCTCTAAGATTCTCTATTGGATCAAAGGGGTTTTCTACACCCAAACTTCTTGCAGTAGAAGGCATAAGTTGGCCTAACCCTATTGCCCCATCGGGCGAAACAGCATTTGGGTTCCCGTTAGATTCAGCTAAAACTATCGCCTTTAGTAGACTTGGCTTTATGCCATATTCATTTGCTATATCTGGAAGCTCTTTTTCCCAGTCACTATAAGCTATCTGATTTACTTCATCTTTATCACAATTTTGGTTAGCAGATGGCATCTGAGCAACAGATGAACTGATTTCTGAAGAGAAGACAGCACCCGAAGAAGATATTAGACCACTAAATTTTGAGCCAGAAGAAGCGGTTAAATTTTTTTTATTCTCAGTCTCCTTCAAAACGCTTTTGAAATCAGCCTTATAATTCTCTTTAAATGAGCCAGAGCTAGATATCAAACTTGAAATATCAAGTCCGTGTTTCTGAGTTACCCTTTTCATCTTAACCTCCATCAGTATCTTAAAGCTAATTATATTCTAAATAATATAACTATCTGAACTACTTTTTGCCTTCTGATACCACGTTCATCCAGATCGTAAACTCTTTAGATATACTACCAAGCAATGATTCATAATAAAGGGCATTATCTAGAAGCATTGCATTCTCTCTCTCTGGATCAACGTCGTTGCCATTTGTATATACGCCCTCATTTCTCTTTATTACTTTAAAGTTTTCGCTGAGAGTGGGGGTGTTTTTTATGTGCAAAGGGTTAGTCACTTTTAAGGGTAAATTATCTTGTTCTTCTTGAAGGATTTTTTTTAGTTCGGACATAAAATTAACATCGTAGGATTTATATCCCGGAGTATCGGCATTAGCAATATTTTGAGCAAGAACCTCGTTTCTTTTATATGCGCCTGAAAGACCAAAACCAAGTATTTTAAAAACAGGGTCGTTAATTATCATCAGTCTAACTCCAAAAGCTGCCTATGGTCTATAAACGCCTGAACTACTTGAGAGTAGATTTTTTCAAGATCTTCTTCTTTAATATTTAAAGTTTCCATAGCCTTTGGTTCTAATCTATATAAAAGTCCATCTGCGCCAATGCCTTGCCCGCTCATAAGAGCAACCGCATCAGCAATATGCACAATACATACTATATCTAGATATTCTTTAGCATCCATCGGACTGTGGTGATGAGCTATAGCTTCAACCAACATTGGAGGTAGATTCCATTTTTCTGCTACTTTGCCACCCAGATATGCATGGTCAAAACCAAGAACAGCTATTTCAGCCTCTTGGAAAGACTTCCCCTCTTCCACTAGTTCGTTTATAATCACAAACTCTTTCTGAACAAATTTGCCAATAATGGTTTTGCCTATATCGTGGAGTATACCCGCAGTAAAGGGCTCTTCTGGCTTAGGATACTTAATCAACTTTGCCAATGTCTTCGCACCAATTGCCACAGACATTGAATGTTCCCAAAGGGCTCCCTTTTGAAGTTCGTAACCTTCAACCTCTTTGGATAGGTGTGCATGTAGCGCTGCTGCATAGAGGATATTTTCAACAACCCCAAAACCCAGTATTACAATTGCTTCTGTAACAGTCTTTATCCGTCTTGCATATCCAAAATAGGCAGCATTTGAGAGTCTCAAAACTCTTGCTGTAAGAGCCTGGTCCTGGCTTATAACACTAGCTAGGTTCACCGCAGTAGATTTTGGGTCTTTTATTATATTTAAGGCTTCTATTACTATGTGCGGCAAAGGGGGTATATCAGATACCCTCTCCAAAATTTGTTTCATGTTCTCTTCTGCTTTTTTAGAAAGATCTATCATTTCTAACCCACCTTCATGAAGTTTTTCTCTTTCACCGCACTCATCAAAGAAACAGTATCTACAATCAACGCTACCCTACCATCTCCCAATATAGTTGCCCCAAAGAAACCTTTCACCTTATTGACAATATAGCCAAGAGGCTTGATAACAACCTCTGAATTCCCGATTAGATCGCTTACAGAAAGTACAACATTTTTATCAGAGGTAGAAACTACTACAAGAAAATTGTCCTGAAAATTCTCCCTTCCAGGAGTTTCAAATATATCTGCAAGCCTTAAAACTGGCAAAACTTCACCTCTAAACAAGGTTACCTGTTGAGACTGTATAGATTTTACCTCTTCTTCTTCCAAAAATCTTGTTTCTAAAACTACGTTTAATGGTAGGGCATAAACTTCCTTACCAACCTTAACGAGCAAGGCCTGAATGATGGCAAGTGTAAGAGGAAATTTCAGTGTAAAGCGCGTATATTCTCCTAATTTGCTGCTTAAGGATACAGAACCATTTAATCTTTCAACTACAGACTTTACAACATCAAGTCCGACTCCTCTACCCGAAACCTCTGAAACCTTATCTGCTGTAGAAAAGCCTGGCAAGAAAAGAAGTTCAAATAGAGCCTGATCGTCCATCTGCTCAAGGATATTCGGCGACACTATATCTTTCTTTCTTGCTTTTTCTCTAATTTTGTCTGGATCTAATCCTCTTCCATCGTCTTCAATTTGAATAACAACGTATCCCTCTTCCTGTTTTGCAGATAACATAAGTTTTCCTTTTTCGGGTTTACCTTTTGACTTCCTTTCTTCTGGAGGCTCAATTCCGTGATCAAGTGAGTTTCTAATAAGATGAACAAGAGGCTCACCGATCTCATCAATTATAGATTTATCTAATTCTGTCTCTTCGCCAGAAACAATGAAGTCTATTTGCTTATTCAATTGATGTGATAGATCTCTAACCAATCGTGGAAACCTTTCAAATATGTGTGAAACAGGAAGCATTCTGGTTCTTAGTATTTCATCTTGAAGCAAATTAATTGTCCTGCCCATATGGGTAGTAACCTCGGCAAGCGAAGTTACCGAATCAGATCCAGATAGGGCTTCTTCTACATCCTCACTAATCTTTATAAGCCTAGTTCTATCTATAACAAGTTCCCCCACAAGGTTCATCAAATTATCAAGTCTTTCAACGCTAATTCTAATGGTCTGGCTTTTTTTAAAATCAGCCTTAACTTTTATTTCACTCTTATCGTCTTTTTCAATGCTTTCTTGAGATACCTTTTGTATCTGTTCTGTTCTAGTTGATTCATATGGTATTACCTCTACCATCTCAATTTCTGCAATGCTTTGTACAACGTTCTTTACCTCTTCTTCGCTTGATTTAGTTACTATATAGTAAACAAGATCCAGACCAAACTTTTCCTGTTCAATATCAGTAACTTCAGGTACTGTTTTAAATACCTCTCCAAGTTGCTCAAGAGACTTTAAAACCATATACGCCCTTGGATATTTCATCTGGCATCCCTGTGCTAACGAAAACTTTACAACAAAAACATTTAGTCCTTTAATAAATGCTTCATTTATAACTCCAGTCTCAATATCATTTAGCTCTTCCAAAGAGCGCGAAACGTTTTTTTCTATTTTAGAAACATCAGGTAAAACGCTTAATTCAGACGGAGAAGTTTTTGCTTTTTCTATCAACTGCAGAAGCTCAGATGAATCTATGTCGCCATTATGACCACTTTCTATATCATCAATAGCCTCTTGTATGTAATCAAGGCCTTTAAAAAGTATATCTATAATATTTTGATTTAGAGGAATTTTTGAGTTCCTTACCATATCCATAAGATTTTCAAGGCTGTGAGTAAATTTGGAAAGGGAATCAAAACCAAGGGAAGCAGATGAACCCTTTATGGTATGAGCAGCCCTAAAAAGCGACTGTATAGCGTTTGTGTTATTCGGATCCTTTTCTAGCTCTAAAAGTGATTTTTCAAACTGATCAATGAGCTCTTTTGTTTCCTCTAAAAAAATTGATCTATATTCATTTATATCAATATCCATATTCCCCTCCTACTTGCCTGCCTCTAACATCTTTAAGCTTTCTTCTTCCTCTCCCTTAAAGATCAAATTAATATCCAATAAAACGATAAGCCTTTCATCGACCTTCGCAACGCCCTTTATATATTCTGCATCGATTCCAGAGAAAATGGGTGGGGGTGGTTCAAGAGAATCAGAAGAAAACCTTAAAATTTCAGTAACAAGATCAACAATAAACCCTACTATATTCCCTGAGGTTTCTACAACTATAACCCTAGTATCTTTTGTGCGCTCAGTTTGACCCAATTCAAACCTTTTCCTTAAGTCTATAATTGGTACTATTTTACCCCTAAGATTTATAACACCTTCTACAAAAGCCGGTGCCTTCGGTACTCTCGTAATGTCTTGAATCTTAATTATTTCCTGAACAGAAGATATTTCAATACCATAAAATTCGTTGGCTAATTTAAAAACTACAAGCTGAATCTCATAAACATCAGAAGTTAAACTGTTTTTTTCCAAAGTTAAAAGCCTCCTTTAAAGTCTTTTTTTAAGTTTCTCTAAGCTCAAAATAAGGTCTACCTTCCCCCGTGGGAGATTAAGTTTCTTCGAAATTTCAACTTCAGACAAACCTTTATAGAAAAGTTCTATTACGCTGTCGTATACTCCATTTTGCTCCAAAGATTTAGGCTGATTATTTTTACTATCAACATCACTATTAACGAAATCTTCTTGGTTATTATCATCTTCTTTTATTTCATGTGCTTTTACCTTAGATTTATCTGCCTCAGAACTTTTTACCTTTCTTAATGAATCCTTAAGTTCATAAAGTATTTCTCTCATTTCACTTTCAAGTTCCAAAATCTCGCTTTCAGATGGAAGTTTCGAATAGATGTCCCTTAACTTCATTTCTCTGCTATACAAGAAAAAAATGGAAATTCCTAAAACTATTATTTGAAATAATAAGATTATCACTTCCACCTCAAATCACCACATTTAAACCTTTATTGTTCTTATCGTGTTCTCCTTTTGTTTGTCTGTGAGACACCCTTTTAACTGCCGAAGCCTTTTCTGTCTCTTCTGTTTTTTTTACTTTATTTCTATTCTCTTCCAGGATCTTTTGAAATTGAATAGCCATTGATTGCTGAGCAGCATCCACTCTTGAACCAGGATTGGCAAGCTGCGCCCTTCCTGATTCAGTTATTTGCATAAGTACCCCTTGCATATCAATAGAACTAATCACTCTGATCACCCCTAACTATTGATATTTTTAAGTATATCATCAAATCATTGCATGTATGACTCACTGGTCAATATTCTTTTTGCCTTTTAATAAGTAGATCTTTGCAATTATTTTTGCAACTGCTTCATATAGTCCTACTGGTATATCGTCACCAACATTAACTTTATACAGTTCTGCTAAAAGTTTAGGATCTTTTATTTCTGGCACTTTATTTAATCTTGCCAAATTTATAATTCTCTCAGCAAGCTCATCTTGCCCCTTTGCAACAACTTTTGGGGGGCCCTTTGATTTATCATATTTTAAAGCCACAACTCTTTTTTTAAATTAAATCACCTTCTTTTTCTTCTTATACACCGTTGCTAAAATGCTTGCAACAGCTTTATAAAATTTTTCTGGAATTTCAAAATTAACTTCTACCTCTTTAAATAGTGCTCTGGCTAACATTTCATTTCTTACCAAGGGAACATTGTTTTCTTTAGCTATTTCCATAATCTTTTCAGCCACTAATCCCATCCCCTTTGCTACAACTTTAGGTGCCTTAAATTTTTCTGGATCATAAAAAATAGCAACTGCTACGTGAGTAGGGTTGGTAATGATAACATCAGCCTTTGGAACCTCCTGCATCATCCTTCTTCTTGCCAACTCACTTTGTAATCTCTTTATTCTGGCCTTTATTAAAGGATCACCCTCTGTTGTCTTAAATTCTTCCTTAAGTTCCTGCTTACTCATTCTTATACTCTTTTCATATTGCCATCTTTGAAAAAGGTAATCAACCAAGGCAAAAAAGAACAATACTACCATTGTTTTTACAAGTATTGAAGAAACAATATCTAATACTATTTTAAAACCTTTATGAATGTCTATAAAACTTAGATTAAGAATTTTTAAAAAGACTTCTAATAAAGAAGAAATTAGTATATATACAAGAATAAGTATTTTTATTGACGGTTTTAAAACCTGATCTACAAAACCCCTAAAGGATAGCAACCTTTTAAAATACTTTGTGATATCAAGATTGGAAAACTTTGGGATCAAAACCTGCGGGGTTATTACAAAACCAACTTGTAGTATATTTGAAAAAATTGCCATAAAAAAAGCCCCTATTACTGGGGGAATTGTAAGGACTAAGAAAGCAACTATAAAATTTTGATACTGAAGACTTAAGTCAAGGCTATCAAAAGAGAAAAACTTTCTCCAAACGTTGAACCAATTGTTAAAGCCTATAATTAAAAAGAATTGCAATACAACATAACTTCCAAAAAAAACCAAAATACTCGACAATTCTTGAGATTTAGCAACCTGCCCCATTTTTCTGGCTTCTCTTCGCCGCCTTTCTGTAGCCGGTTCTGTTCTGTCTCCTTCATCGAAGGGCATTGATTAACTCCATTGAAACGCTATTCATGTAGTTAAAACACTGGTTTATAAAAGGTAAAGCGAAACCTAAAAATATTGTTATTACTACACTGGTTATTAGGATCTTCAAAGGAAGCCCAAGTAATAAAACGTTTAATTGAGGTGCAGTTCTAGCCATAATTCCCAAACTTAAGTCTATTAGAAACAAAATTAGTACTACGGGCAAGGCCAACTGCAGGCCTGCTGTCATCGTCCATATTAGAGTTGTCATTAGCAATTGGTAAGAAGGTCCTGATTTAATAAATTGTCCCACAGGTAACACGTAATAGCTTTCGACAAATATCTTTAAAAGAAGGTAGTGAAAATTACCAATTAAGAATATTAAAAGTCCCAACAATGTAAAGAAGTTACCGTAAACTGATGTCTCAGAGCCCATTTGGGGGTCATAGAATGCAGCCATACCCATTCCTGACTGCATATCAAAAAAGCCCCCCGCAAATTCGAGAATCCATAAAAACAGGTAAAAAATAAAGCCTATCCACATTCCTATTATGACCTCAGAAATTGAAGAAAATATAAAAACTATAGGATTATCTGGAACGTTTATCTTCATGTTTATCGAGATAAGCATTGAAAGGATCAAAATTAATAATACCTTAACTCTAACGGGTATTACCTGGGTATTAAAGAATGGAGCAACAGCGAAAAAGCCAGAAAATCTGAGTACTGGCATTAAAGAACGCATTATTATATCCCAAAAGAGGGATATATCGTTCATTTTATGATATTAGGAATATCTTGGTATAATCTTATTACGTAATTTGTTAGAACGTTTAGCGTAAAAGGCCCTAACAAAAATAGTACAATTATAACTGCTAAGAGCTTTGGCACAAACGATATGGTGATGTCCTGTAGCTGTGTAGCAGCCTGAAATATCCCCAAAAAAAGACCGATAAATAAAGCAACAAGTAAAACTGGTGCTGTTATTAAAAGTAAAATCAGCATTGCGTTCCTTGAAAGATCGAGAACAAGCCCTTGACTCATCAGATCTCTACCTCACCTCGACCAATTGTTTTAACCAAAAATTTTCTTTTCATAACATCAAAAATTACTGTTCTGGCAAAACTTCCCCCTACATCTTTAGCTACAAGGTTAATTCCCGCCTCTTTTAAGGATTTCTCTAAGGCTTCAGCGTTCCTTCTACCTATATCAAGAAGAGAAGATTCAGAGACGTTAAACATCTTTGATCCACCTGCCATTTTACAACTAATATCCATGCTAGAACCGTTTTTCTTTAGCTGTTCTAAAAGAAACACAACTGCTGTATCTGCATATTTAGCAGGCATATCTACCTTGCCATTTGAAGATGGAAGCATAACATGAGCCATAGCAGCCATGCGTTTTTTGTTGTCGATAAGAACAAGACCTATACAAGAACCAAGGCCTCTCGCACAAAGTACATCTCCAGCTTGACCCACAGCCCATTCTCCCATACCACAAAAGTATTCAGCCATATTAAACACCCATTCCGATTGACTCTAAAAGTTTTAATAAAGAGTCTGGTTCAAACAAGACGACTAAAACGCCAGCTATTCTTATACCATACGCAACCATACTTGTTTGTATGATTAAAACTTTGTCACCTACAGCAGTCAGGGATATGATCCCATCTAATAGTGCTCCATTCATATCAACGGCCACTGCAGGAGGACTAAGTTCAAACGTCATACCCGTAAATGTTGAAAGAGCAGTTATATAAGAACCAGACATAATGTTTCCTATCTCAGAAATTGCAGACATCGTCATTTCATCAAATTCTAGCTCTTCTGGATTCATTCCCATAAGCATACCCGCTATTGACTTCGCGCTCTGTACTGGCCAAAGGTATAGAACGTGTCCCTTTAGATCACCTGAAATTGCCAAATAAACACCCGCTACTTCAGTCTCCGGACTACCGAATATGTTGGCAGCTTCATTAAAAGTTGCAAGCTTTGCCTCAACAACCTCCATATTTATTTCAGTATTTAAAAAAGTAGAAAGAGCAGTAATAGCATTCCCCGCCCCAATATTGCCTAATTCCTTTAAAGCATCTAAGTGGTCAGCCTCAAGCCTTTCGTATCCCATGGAACCTCCTCAGACCTTTCTGTATATAAATGACGAAACATATTCCAGGGAAAACCTTCTTGCATTGAAAATTCTTTCCGTAGCTCCCACAAAAAGAATTCCCCCTGTTTTAAGACTATTGCTTAGATTTGTGTATACCTTCTCCTTCGCCTCTTCATCAAAATATATTACCACATTTCTACAAAGCACAATATCAAAATCCGATCTCGGTGGTTTGCCTAAAATTAAATCGCCTTTTAAAAAGGTTGTGTGTTCTTTTATTTTATCTTTAATCTGATATTCGTTTTCTGATAGCTTATTAAAGTATTTATCAATCAACTCTCTCTTTGCACTTTTAAAAAAATCTTGAGTATAAACTCCCAATTTTGCTTTCTCAAGAGCCTCCTCATCAATATCTAAACCCCAGATGTGATAATTTATGTCCTTAAAATATTCTTCAAGTATAATTGCAACAGTATAAGCTTCAGCTCCGACAGAACAGCCTGCGCTGTAAACTCTTAACATATCAGTATTTTTTGCTAAATTGGGTATGTACTTTCGCAACTCCTCAAAAAGTTCTGGATTTCTAAAAAACTCAGAAACGTTAATAGTAAATTTCTTCTTAAACTCATCCATTGCTTTTGGAGTTGATTTAAGATAATTCAAATATTCTTTAAAAGTCTTTATGCCTAAAAAGCTCATCCATAGAGTCACTCTTCTTCGTACTTGGTTTTCCCTGTATAAGTGTAAAGGGATGTTTGTTAATCTAAATATCTCTTCGGTAAATTCTTTATAATCTTTTTGATCGTCCACCTTTTACCTCGTCTCTTGATTTTAATAATTTTTAACAAACTCCATTATAGCATTGGGTATATCGGACAAACTTACTATTCTATCTTGCAAATTTGAACGTATAATTGCACCTGGCATCCCATAAACAACGCAAGATGACTCATCTTCAGCATATACCTTTCCGCCAAAGGTCTTAACAACTTTTGCTCCATTTGTACCATCTGATCCCATCCCAGTCATAATAACTACCAAGAGTTTTTCCTTAAAAAGTGGAGCAAGCGTTTCAAGAGTCATATCTCCCGCTGGCCTTAAACCAAAATAAGCTTGAGTTTTATCATCTAAATATATTGATTTGTCACTTTTTACTCTTAGGTGATATCCACCCTTTGCTACAATCCCAGTATTAGTTAGGAGCATTTGCCCATCTTCGGCTTCGACTATAGAAAATGGACTAATTGTGTTAAGACTATCTGCAAAGAGCTTTGTAAAACCAACAGGCATATGTTGAACTATTATTAAAGATGCATCAAAAACAGGATCTAATTCTGATACAACCTTTCTAATTTGAGGCGGTGCTCCTGTAGATGCAATTATTGCAACTGCTTTGTTTGCAACTCTTTTCTCTACTTTCGCAATTGCCTTTTTTGACGGCAGGCACTCGATACATGACTTTACTCTTATCTTACCCTTTACAAGATAAGCTGCCCTAATCTTTTTCAAGAGTTCTTCCTTAATAGACACAATCCCAAGCGGCGGGTTAATCTTAGCAACATAATCAAACGCACCGTAGTTAAGCGCATCAATTGTTACTTGAGCTCCCTCAGTTGTCAAAGAACTAAGCATTATAAAGGGAATTTTACTATCTGAAAACTTCTTTAGAACATCAAGTCCAGAACCATCTTGTAATATTACATCAAGGGTCACCACATCTGGATTTAAAGAATTTATTCCATCTATAGCATCCTTTACCTTGCTAGCCTCTCCGACTACCTCTATATCGGTTTCCTCAAGAAGCATCCTTTTTAGGATTGATCTTATAACCAGTGAATCTTCAACAAGGAATAGTCTTATTCTAGACACTTAAACCTCCTAAAGTGTAAAACTTGCAATCAAACTTTTTACTAAAAGTGACCAACCATCGGCCAAAACAAAAAGGAGTATTTTTAAGGGCAAAGAGATCATTACAGGCGGGATCATCATCATGCCCATAGACATCAATATGCTTGCAACTGCAAGATCAATTATTATAAATGGTAAATATATTACTATTCCGATTATAAAGGATGTCTTTAGTTCGCTCAATACAAATGAGCTTATAACAACAGTCGGTGGAATATCATTTATAGAATTAGGTCTTGGAGATCTAGAAAGTTCTATCATAAGGTTTAAATCGCTCTTTCTAGTATTATGAAGCATAAAATCTCTAAGAGGTATGTATCCTTTCTCGATTGCGTCTTGAAAAGTAATTTGACCTTTTTGATATGGAATATACGCGCTTTGTTCAATCTTTTGGATAATGGGGGTCATTATAAAAAGCGTTAAAAACAAGGAAAGCCCAATTATAATTTGACCAGGAATTATTTGTTGAATTCCGAGAGCATTTCTCAAGAAACCAAAAACTATTATTAGTCTCAAGAAAGAGGTAGTCATTAAAATAAGTAAAGGTGCAAAAGCAAGGATCGTAAGAATGAACAAGACCTTTAGGGAATTGGCAATTTCGTTTGGAGAATTAGCACCTAGATCGATATTAATGTTTGGAGCTGCACTAGCAAAGCTATTAAAGTTAAGTAAAATTAGCCCAACAATTAAAAATGATAGGAAAAAACACTTCTTCACTGTCAACTTTTATTTTAGCTGTTTTACTTCTTGTCTAAATCTTCTTAGAACTTCTAAAAAACTGCTTTTTACAAGCTTTTTTTCAGAATTTTCTCCTTCAGGAAAGATACCTATAGTATCAAATTCTTTTAATAATTTTATTTCACCGTTTTTAGATATGGAAAGAAGGAAATATTTATCCATAACTTCAACTATTAATAACTCAGAATATGAAAGCACAACTCTGTCGATAACACGGATAAAACTATTAGAGGACTTTGGCATATAATAGGTAGCGTTAAACTTTCCTTTTATTTTCTTAATAATCAACATAGGTATTAAAACTAACAAGACCAAAAATACAAAAAACCTTGTTAGATATCCCATAATATCTAACTTAGTTTCATTTGGTTGATCTTTTGTTGAAGAGGGCGTTGCTAAGAAGGGATCCTTTAGAGATGATGAATTTTTTTCATTTGATTCGGTGTTTACAGTATTTATCAAATTTTTGCTGTTTGTCGTATCTGTTAGAATTTTATTATTGTTACTTTCAGGTGGTAACGCGTTAGAAGGTTGACTCTCTTGAGTTAGAAAATTATTAAAATTTTGAATTGAATTTGATCCGTTTACAGCTAGATCCTTAACAGTTTCATGAGTAGAGACAACATCTTTTACTCTGCTATCGCTTTTAGGAGACGTATTGCTCTGCTTGTCTTTAACGTTAAAGGAATATACATCTTTAGGGGTGTTATCTTCAAATTTTATATTAAATACAGAATTATTATCCTGAAAAAAGGGGGGGAGAGGGCCTTTAATGTCCTTTGAGGCTGCAAAGGCACTACTACAAAAAAGAATTGTTGCTAAAAAAAACAGTACAAATGTATTAAAAGGACGAACGTTTAACTTAATCAATTTAGGAAAGAGCCTTCCTCACAGCCTCTAATACCCTATCTGGTTGGAAAGGTTTAACGACAAAATCCCTTGCTCCTGATTGTATAGCTTCAATTACAATAGCTTGCTGACCCATTGCAGAAACCATGATAATCTTAGCATTAGGGTCAAATGCCTTAATTTCTTTGAGCGCCCAAAGACCATCTCTTTCAGGCATAGTAATATCTAATAAAGTTAGATCTGGCTTGAGCTCCTTGTATTTTTCTAAAGCCTCTAAGCCGTTTGTTCCTTCTCCAACCACCTCATGACCATTTTTTGTTAAGATATCCTTTAACATCTTCCTCATAAAAGTAGCATCATCAGTAATTAATATCCTTGCCATAATTACACCCCTTTATAATTTTTCAAGTAAAATATTATTGCATAACAAGGTTTGTAAAGTAAACATTCTTTACAATGTCACGTCCAACAATCTGGTTAAATTTCTGAAATAGTAGCTGTCTAAGCCTTTCTTTACCTTGAGAGGTTATTAAATCTTGATACGTCTGGCTTGACAATATAATTATAGCAGCATTTCTTAGTTCAGGAGTTAGAGCATCCAAAATTGGCTTAGCTTTTGGTTCTAAGACAACCTTTTTACCTTCTGCCGCAGCAGCTTCACTTTTAAGAGGTATCTCTTCGTTTAGTTCTAAAACAATACTAGCTTTTAGAAATCTTCCGTCTTTAGTGTTAACCACAAATTCCTGTAAAGGGTAAGTAAAAAAGATAGGCTCGTGTTTTTCTTTTGGAGCAGGTTTCGGCATAAGCATGTTTGCAATGTAAAAACCAATTCCTCCACCTAATATAACTAAAATAACTAATATTATTAACATCTTTTTGTTTGAAAATAACTTCACCTTTTTCCTCCTGTTATCAAATTTCTTTATTTCTTTGTTATAAGGATATCAATTCTTCTATTTTTTTGTCTACCTTGAGGGGTATCGTTTGACGCTACAGGCCTGGTATCTGCGTAGCCCGCTATCACTAACCTTGAAGGAGATATACCCTGCTCTATAAAATATTTTGCTACAGATGCAGCTCTTGCAGCTGAAAGCTCCCAATTGGATGGGAATTCTACTGTATGAATTGGAACGTTGTCAGTATGCCCTTCAATATATACTTCATTGTCGATCTTTTTTAGAACAGCTGCAATTTTAGTAAGGAGTGGAAAGGCATCAGGTTTTAGATTGGCTTTTCCAGAATCAAAAAGAATCTTGTCAGTTAAGATAGAAATTAAGTAACCCCTTTCAGTTTGAATAACTGAAAATTGTTCTGGATTTAACGATTGCCTCAAAATCTCTGCTATCTTTAAAGAAGCCTCCTGTGCTTTTAATGCAGAATCGGGCACTACTGGAGCACTTTGAGTAGTTGAACCTGGTTCTCCTATAACCGAAGAACCCCTATCAAGAATTGTATATCCTCCAAACGCCTCTCTTAGAGCTTGCGCTGTTGCAGCAAACTTCGATGCATTGATTGTAGCCATAGAGAATAACAGGATAAAAAAGGCCATTAAGAGAGTTATCATGTCTGAGTAGGTCAGAAGCCATCTCATTCCACCAGCACTGTCATGGCCTGCACCACCCCCACTTTCACTTGATCCTTTCTTTTTTTTAGCCACCAGGTGACGCCCCCATCATATTTAAAAGTCTTGTAGCCTTCTTTGGATTGCTTGATGTGAGCTCAGAAAGTATATCTGATGTCTCTTTACTATTCATATAGCTGAGTATCTTTGCAGCTTGATTTTCGTCCATATTCTCTATAATCTTTGCAGCATCAGATGGATCCATATTGGACAAAACCTTTGCCTCTCTTTGTAACTTCAAAGTTTCTTGCTGTTTTACTTTCTCTGCAGCAGATTGAATAATGTTTTTTTGACTATTGTTAATTGAAGTGTTGTTTCCAGTGTTATTTTGTGTTGCACTTACTGTTTGGATTGGTGTTGAAGTTTGTTGTGGAATTTGATTTTGTGCAACGCTAGTACTCTCAATTTGAGTTGCCTTAGATTCTCGTGACGGTAAGAAAGGAAATTTCACAGTGCCGCTAAAATACAAGCCAGCAACCACACCAACAATAACAATTATTAAAAGTCCCACAATTAATACCCACTTCATTTAATAAAACTTTAACTCTCCTTCTTCAATTCTAACATTTGCACCTCTTATTTCTTCTTTTATTTCCTGTGATATATCTGCAATCGTCACAACTACCCCTGGATATATTATATCTGAAATTATCCTCCCACCTTTTCTTTCTTCTTTTGTTTTAATTATCTCCTCTTTAACCTTTTGCAATGATTCCTTCTGGTTTATGTAAGATTCTATAGTTTTTTGCACATTTTCAAGAGCTTCAGCTTGAGCTTGAGGAAAATTTTCCTTTTGCCTTTTTTTTAAGTAGAGAAACTTCTCTTCCAACTCTTTTGCTTTTTTTATTTGTGCCTCAATTGACTTTATTCTATTCGTCACTCCCTCTAGCTTTTCCCTTAAACCTGGAACTACTCCGGCACTTACTAATGTTTTTGTGTGTTTATAAGAACCTATAGCTCTACATCTAATTTCCATACCCGCCTCTACGTTTCCACCAGTTATTTGAGAATTTCTACCTTGCATAATAATCTTATTGCCAGCAGTAATTCTTGAAAAAAATGCTTCTGATTCAATTAAAACGTCCTCACCTGCAAAAACTTTGCCATTATGAACGAACTTGACGTTCACCGACTTTCCAGCCTGAAGGAGACCCTTTGCTCCACCTTCAAAGCCCGATCTTATTATTACATTACCCTTTGCCTTAACAGTAGCCTCTTCAACTATCCCAGCTATTATAACGTCTCCATCTGCCTCAACAGAAAATCCAGACAAAACGCTTCCTCTTATGTTAACAGAGCCGTTGAATACAATATTTCCAGTTGCAAAATCTACATCTTTATCAACGTCAAGAGTTTGTAAAACTACGACCCTTCCATCTATAAGTCTAGGCGTTCCTGCAACTTCTGCAAATATAGACAACCCATCTTCGGATAATTTCGCCCCCTTGCCAGCTACAAACTTTGGATTAAATGGCTTCTTTGGCATCAAAACTTTTCCAGTCACATCATGTCCAGGTTTCCCCTCTACTGGAGGAGTTTTTGTAGCAAGCAGATCTCCCGCCTTTACATTAAAAACAAATCCTAAATCAAAGTAGTCTACATTTCCACTCTTATCTTCTTTAGGTTTTATTTCTGTCTTTAAAGGAAATTTGTACTCAACCACCCCGTCTATTGGTTCAGTAGGACTTTCTCCTTTAGCCACTGCTATAATTGACCCAGGATTTTTTATAGCTTGCTCTAAGGCTTTTTCATCTATGCCGTAGTTTATTCCACCCTTTGCAAGATATTGCTTTAGTTCTTCAACAGTTGGTAGAGCTTCGCCTTCTTGTAACCTAATACAAATTGTAGCAAGCATTTTATCAATGGAAAGATCTAGATCTATATTCATTTGTCCCCCTCTAAATGAGATTTTAGTTTTATGAGAGCCTTACCATGAATTTGCGATACTCTTGAAATTGATATATTTAAAATTTTTGCAATCTCATCCAAAGAAAGGTCTTCATAATAATACAGATCTATAATTTGTTTTTCTCTCTCGTCTAGGGACTCAATAGCCATTGATAGGTCAATATAAGATTTTTCTGAGTTAGAGGCATCATTTTGAAAAATTGATGGGGCATCTATTTCAGCATACCAATCTAACAACTCTTCTTGAGTTATATTTAAATAATCAGCAATATCCTTATCGTTTGGCTCTCTGCCAAGTGATGACTTTAAATCGCTGATTGCCTTGTCTATCTTTTTTACCTTTGAGCGAGTCCCCCTTTTCAACGGATCGATTTGTCTTAAACCATCAAGTATAGCTCCTCTAATTCTATGGGTAGCAAAGGTTTCAAATTTAAGATTACGAAATTCCTCAAATCTTTCAATCGAAGTTAATAGACCAAAAATGCCATAATTTAAGAGTTCTTCAAACTCTACTTTTCCCTGTATACTTGTGTATATCTTTGCAGCAACTCTTTTTACTAACGGAAGATAATTAAGAGCAAGTAAATTTCTATTTTCTTGGTTTGGGTTATTTCTATACTTTGACCAAAGATACTTTTCATTTAACATCTTTTATCCTTATTAAAGTAAGAATAGAAATAAACAAATCATTTATCCTTTCAAAGTTTTTTAGTCTATTTATTTAAGTTTAACAAATAAAGTTCAAAATTTAAAATATTAGTCATTAAACTCTATCCCCTTTTGCTTCATCTCTCTTTGCTTAGCAAAAAGAAATCTAATAATTGAATCTTGGACTCCCCGAGGTATATTTTCAAAACAAAAAGATATAAAACCAATTTTTGATTCATTATCTGTATACGAATTGACAAATTTGATTTTTTGATTTATTTTCTTCTTTTTATCAATTTCAAATTCAATAAAAACTAAATTTTCTTCCTTTATCAATTTGATGATTTCTTTGTAATCACTCAATTTAAAGACAACCTTCACCCCACCGCCTGAAAGATCCTTTGTTTTACCCTTAAAATTTATAGAATCTTTGTCTTTAATATCTTTTTTAATTGTTAGCTTCACGTCTAACACTACAGGTAACCTGAAAAACTGTCTCCTTTCTATTTTTTTAACTTCTTTGGCTGCATTTAGCGCAAAAAGGAAAAGATTCGTATTTGGTTCTCTTTTTCTTTCCAGAATTAAGCCCTGAAACTGATATATTATCTTTCCTTTTTTAATGTTAATTAATACTAAATCTCCTGAAGTTAGTATAAGAGGATATCCCTGTTTCATTGGAGTTTCTATCCACAGTACTTCGTTGTTGTCTAAAAAAGAAATCAAGGAGGCATAGGGCCCGTCTAAGTCTTCTTTGCCTACAGACCTAAGTATTAAAAATACGTCAATTTTAGTTCCAGGTTTGTAAAATTCATTTAGGTTGTTAATCTTCTCAATTATTTCTTCGGGCAAATTAAGATACTCTCTCTTCAAGCATTTTTACATAATCCATAAGAGTTCTTGTGTAAACATTATTAATCTTTAGCTCTTTCAAACATTCAATTGCACGATTTGAATAATATCTTGCAAAATTAAAACTCTCTTTTAGTACACTTTCGTTTTTTACCATTTCTATAATTTTATTGATTCCATCTTCAAATTTTTCTTCTAAAAGCATTTTTACCTCCTTTCTCTTTTTAGAAAGGAGCAGAACAGGTAGAGTAACTACCCCTGATTTTAAATCCGAACCTGGAACTTTGCCTAACTTTTTCATCTCTCCAGTAAAATCCAATATATCATCAATAATTTGAAAAGCTATTCCCAAATTTAATCCAAATTCAGCGAAGATATCTCTTTTCTCAATAACATCAATACTCCCTAGAAATGCTGATGAACTAATTAATTTAGCAGTTTTATTTGTACATCTTACAATATACCTTTCTATTGGGACTATTTTAAAAAGATCTTCTTGCTGCATAACTTCTCCTTCGGCCATACGCATTATCACTTCTGCCATAAGCCTTAGAGGTTCTCTGTTTTCCAATAATGAAAGAAAATGAGTTATCTTTGCTAAAATAAAATCACCAGAAAGAATTGCTACCTTAAAACCATATTTTCCGTTTACGCTTAGCATTCCTCTTCTTACATTTGACTCATCGATTACATCGTCGTGAATAAGAGTAGCAAGGTGTATACCTTCAACTACAGCAGCATATTTTATAACTTTTTCTATGTCTTGATTAACACAAAGTGCACTTAAAAAAACTAATGTTGGCCTAATTCTTTTTCCTCCTACTTCAAGTAAGTGTAAAGAAGCCTTTCTTAAAGTTTCTACTTCTGTCTCTAGAATCTTAGCAAGTTCTAGTTCAGATAGTTTTATATGTGACTTTATTTCTAAACTAACTGTAGTAATATTCATAAATTATCTTCAACCGGATCAGTATTAGGTCTAACAATAGTCGCATCCAAAACTTTATCAGTACCATCTAACTTTTGAAGCTTTATTCCCTTTGCATTTTTAGATAATTGCTTAACAGAATCGATATCAATTCTTATAACTTTACCCTTCTCTGTATATATAATTAAATCCATACCCTCTTTATAGTTCAAGATCGTTGCAAGTTTTGTCTTAGATACCCTAACTCCTTTGGTTCCTCTTTTATGACTGGTGAAATTATCACCACTAACCTTTTTGCCGTTGCCGTCTTTATCAATTACTATAAAATACTGAGAATTAGGAACTATACCTAAAAGTTTATCGTCTTTAGATAGTCTCATGCCGATGACGCCGTGTGAATTATTACTCATGTTTCTTAAATCTTTAAGGTTTACCAGAGTTGCAAATCCATTACTAGAATAAAGCAAAAATTTATCATCGCATACCATACAGGCTCCAACTACAGATTCAGAATCATTTAATCTTATTGCAATTACTCCATTTCTTCTTTTTGAAATTATATTTTGAAGTTTAATTTTTTTTAAATAACCCATTGAAGTAGCTAGTATTATGTTCTTTTTTACTTCATCCTCTTTTATTTGAACCATAAAATTTATTTTTTCGTCTTCTGAAAGCGGCAAGATATTTGCTATACCTGTACCTCTTGCTGTTCTTGAAAACTCAGGAATACTATATGCTAAAAGAGTGTAGGCTCTGCCTTTAGAAGATATAAATAATATTCTGTCTCTATTTGACAAAACAATAGAAGCTTGGATTCTGTCTTGAATTGCGCTACTTTTTTGGATTCCATCGATACCCTTTCCGCCTTTGTTTTGTCTTTCAAAAACATCCTTTCTCATTCTCTTTATAAAACCCAATTTACTTATTGTAACAATAACTTCGCCTTCTGGAATATCTTCTTCTACAATGTCTTCTTCTTCAAAATCTAAAGAGATCTCTGTTCTTCTCTTATCAGCAAAGTTTGACTTTATTTCAATAAGTTCTTCTTCTAAAATTTTTAAAAACCTTTCTTCGTCGTTTAGTGCAAATTCAGTTTCTTTAATTTCTGATAAAGTTTTTTCTAGATCTTTAAGAATTTTTTCTCTTTCTAAAGAGGTTAGTCTTTGTAGTCTTAAATCAAGTATCCCTTGTGCTCCCTCTTCAGTTATTTGGAGAAACTTACATAACGTCTGTTTTGCCTCTGCTGGATTGAGTGACTTCTTTATAATCTCAATTACTTCGTCTATCCTTTCTAAAGCCCTTGATAAGGCATCAAGAAGTACTAATCTTTTCTTTAAGTCTTCAAGTACCTTTTCAAGTCTTTTTCTTTGGATATCTTTTCTGAACGTAAGAAAGTGAAGTAGCACATCTTTTATTGGTAAAACCTTAGGAACGCCTGATACTAAAGAAAGCATTATTACACCAAAGGTTATTTGTAATGTAGTGTGCTTATAAAGTTTTTTTACAATTTTATCTAAGTTTACGCCCTTTTTTAGTTCTAAAACAACTCTTATTCCTTCTCGACCAGATTCATCTCTTACTTCTGATACTCCATCTAACCTTTTTTCCTTGATAAGCTGATCTATTTTCTCAACTAAAATAGCTTTATTTACAGAATACGGTATTTCTTTAATAACAAGTTTGCTATTTTTAGGACTAGTTTCTATTTCATATTTACCTCTTAAAACGATCTTGCCCTTACCCGTTAGAAAGTATTCTCTAATTCCGTTTCTCCCTACTATTATTCCTCCTGTAGGAAAGTCAGGTCCTGGAAGCACTTTTAAGAGTTCTTCTTCAGCTACTTGAGGATTTCTTAAAATTAAAAGAAGGGCATCAATAAGTTCTCCCAAATTATGTGGAGGAATAGAAGTGGCCATACCTACTGCTATTCCAGAAGCACCGTTTGCTAGGAGTTGTGGAAATTTAGCAGGTAATACTTCTGGTTCTTTTAAGGAACCATCAAAGTTATCCTGCATTGGAACGATATTATAACTCATCTCTGAAATAAGGGCATTTGAAATTTTTGCTAATCTTGCTTCTGTATATCTCATTGCAGCTGCGCTATCACCATCCAAAGATCCGAAGTTGCCGTGACCGTCAATTAACGGGTATCTGTAAGTAAAATCCTGAGCCATCCTAACAAGGGTATCATATACTGCTGTATCTCCATGAGGATGAAATTTTCCTAAAACTTCGCCAACTACTCTTGCACATTTTTTGTGTGGTTTGTCATATGTCATTCCCATTTCACTCATAGCATATATTATTCTTCTTTGAACTGGTTTTAAACCATCTCTTATATCAGGTATAGCTCTACCTATTATTACGCTCATTGCATAATCTAAATATGAATCTTTAATTTCCTCTTCTACTATTCTTGTGATCTCAGACATCTAAATTCTTTACCTCCCGGGCATATCTTTCAATAAATGCTTTCCTGTATTCTACGTTATCTCCCATGAGAATTTCAAAAATTCTATTAGCTTCGCTTGCATCCTCTATACAAACCTTTAAAATTGTTCTCTTTTTAGGATCCATTGCAACATCCCAAAGTTGTGTAGGAGTCATTTCTCCCAAACCTTTGAATCTTTGAATGGAATCAGGATTTTTTATTTCAGCAAGTATACTACCTAATTCATCGTCATTCATAGCATATCTTCTTTCCTTCCCTTTTCTAACCATATAAAGAGGTGGTTGTGCTATAAACACCTTTCCCATCTCAATTAGTGGCCTAAAATACCTAAAGAATAAAGTTAACAGAAGTGTTCTAATGTGAGAACCATCAACATCTGCATCAGTCATAATTATGATTTTATGAAATCTAAGATTTTTTATCCACTCTGTTGGTGATTTATCTTCTTCATAAAATGACAAACCGATTGAAGCAGCAAGGGCCTTTATTTCTTGATTAGCTAAAATTTTATCTATGTTGGCCTTCTCAACATTAAGTATTTTCCCTCTTAATGGAAGAATAGCTTGAAATCTTCTGTCCCTTCCCTGTTTTGCTGAACCTCCCGCACTATCTCCTTCTACAATAAACAATTCACATTCTTCTGGTTTTTTTGAGGAACAAAGAGCAAGTTTTCCTGGTAGGGAGATGCCCGTTGTAAAATCGTGTTTCTTTCTGACCATATCTCTTGCCTTTTTTGCAGCCTCTCTTGCTTCCTTTGCAGCTAGGGATGACTTCATTATCATATTGGCAACGTCTGGTTTAGATTCTAATTCTATGATAAATTTTTCCATGAGTTTCTCAACTGCATTTTTGGCCTCAGGTGATGAAAGTTTGGTTTTTGTTTGACCCTCAAATAACGGTTCTTTTAGTTTTACTGATATTACAGCCGTTAAACCGCTTCTAACATCTTCTCCTTGGAAGTTTTCTTCATCTTTAAGGATTTTTTTATCCTTTGCATACTGATTTGTTAACTTAGTTAAAGAGTTTTTAAAAGCTGTTAGATGAGAGCCGCCTTCTTTTGTAGCAATGTTGTTAGCAAAGCAAATTATATTTTCATATGTCGAATCAACGTGTTGTAGAGCTATATCTACATATACTTCATCATACTCACCCTGTATAACTATAGGAGGAGAGTATAGGGGCTTTGAGTTTTTATTTAAATATTCAACAAAACCCAGTATACCCCTTTCATCATAGAAGGTTTCTCTTTCACCTATTCTTTCATCTAGAAAGTTTATTTCTAAACCTTGGTTGAGAAATACAATTTCTTGAAATCTTGCCTTTAATTCATCTACATCCCAAGTTATATCTTTGAAAATTGTTTTATCTGGCAAAAATTTTATTTTAGTTCCATGTTTATCGCTCTCTCCGATGATTTTTAACTCTGATATTGGTATGCCTCTTGAAAATTCTTGTTCAAATATTTTTCCGTCCCTATATACTGTTGCAATAAATCTTTCAGAAAGCGCGTTTACTACCGAAACTCCGACGCCGTGTAACCCTCCTGATACCTTATATACCTTATCATTAAACTTTCCTCCGGCGTGAAGTGTTGTTAAAACCAATTCTAGTGCGTTTTTATTTGTTTGTTCGTGTATATCTGTAGGGATTCCTCTGCCATCGTCTTCAATTGTAACGTAATTTGATTTGTGTATTATAACAGAAATTTTTTTACAGTATCCTGCCATGAATTCATCTACAGAATTATCTATTACTTCATATACTAAATGTAAGAGACCCTTTATACCGGTTGAACCAATATACATTCCTGGTCTTCTTCTTACTGCTTCCATTCCCTCTAGAACTACAATATCCTTTGAGGTATATTTCATAAAATTATTCATCTCCTTCGTTGCACTTTATTTTTCTTATTTTTAATGTTTTGTATATGTTTAATATTTTTTCTCTGATATCTTTGTTTTCAATCTCCAAAATGTAATTTGGATAGTCTATTTTTAGGTGAGTCTCTTTATCTTTATCCTCAGTATTACTTTTTTTATCTACTTTATAGTCTGAAGTTTTAAATTTTAATTTTTCAACATTTATATCTAATTTCTTTTTAATTCTATCAATAATTATATTTGAATAAAGCGAAAGTTCTCTACTTATTGTAGGATGGTTTGTAGAAATAATAAGAGTTCTATTATTTAACCCTATTGGTCTTGATATTTGTGACAGTTTTAAGCCCACTATTTCTTCCCAGTTTTTTTCAGTTATAAGACATTCTTTTAAATTTTTTGGTAATTGATTTAAGATTATGTTTTCAAGTTTTATCATACGTTAACTCACCTATAAAAAGATTTTCTTAAAGTTTTCGAGGGCTAGATCTGAGTTTGACGTGATAAAGACATATCCCTTTATTTTTTGAACCCATTTTGAGAGTAATTCTAAATTTGCTTTATCAAAAAAGGAGTCTAGTTCATCAAAAAGAGAGATACAGTTATATTCTTTAAATATATTTATCTTGGCAAGGTGAAGAGCCATCGAGAATTTCTTTATCTCACCAGTGGATAAGAAAGTTGAATCTATGTCTTTAACTTTTACTGAAAAATTATCCCTAGATGGATTGATTATATTTCTTTTTGTTCTTTCTTCAATTATGTCTTTATTTTCCATTTCCTTTGATTCTAGGGTTTTATAAAATTTTACTTTAATATCTTCTTCTTTAAGGAATTCTTTTGTATTTAAAATTATATTATTCAATACGTTTTCTCTTAAATTTGATATTTCTTGAGATAATTGGGTTAACTTGATATCATAGCTTTTGATTAATTCTTTATCTTTTTTGTGTTTTAAAATGTAATTTTTTTGCGTATTTAAAGCTTTAAGATCCTTGTATAATTTGATTTTTTCTGGATTTGCGTTTAAAATAGCATCATCTAAAAATTTTCTCTTGTTTTTTGGTTCTTGAGATAAAAGTAAAGAATCAAAGTGATTTATATAAAAAACTTTAAAATAATGCCATAAAACAATAGTAGAATTTAATTTTTTATCGTTAAGCTTTATTGTTTTGTTTGTTTTATTTATTAACATTTCTATTCTCTTGCCATATATGTTATTTTTTATAAGGGCATTTTCTCTTGAGAATTGTATTAGGCTTTGATTTGGTATATTGTTTTTCGTTCTAGCTCTAAGAGTTAGGTATATTGCGTCTAGTATGTTTGTTTTTCCTGTTGCATTTTCTCCAATTATTAAATTTTTTTCTTGAAAATCGAACGTTTTGTGTTCGAAGTTTCTGAAATGGTGAACTTCTAACTGCATTCTTTATCTTTCAGGTCTTGCTGGTAATGTTATGTATGTTGTGTTTATATTATTTTCAATTGTAATTGGTCTACTTTCGTCTTTATATGTAAATATAACTTCTTC
>NZ_JBRCUV010000036.1:0-18507 GCF_053498235.1 Thermodesulfobium sp. | reverse complement strand
CTATCACCGATCACGTCCAATTTTTTCTGTAAATTCATCCAACTGATAGAATCAGTTAAACCCAACCCCATTTAAAAAATATAAATCTTAACTTACTCAATGTCAATAAATGCTTTTCTTCTTTTTTTCTTTTAAAACCTGCCTATAGTAGTATATACACCTCACATTCTTCTTATGCATAGTTTAAAACCAACCCTAAATTTAATGACCTAAATTAATTTCTTAAATTAGTAAATTAAGTTATTCGATATTAAATTCTTCTTTTACAATAGGTTCTACTTTATTAGGTTCATATTTGCACCTGTATTGCCAATATTCATCCATATCAAAGGGTATTTGAGATTAGATAGAAAATTGTGTAATGTTAAAATACTAAAAAATAAAAAGGGAGGATTGATATGACAAGAAAAAGCAGAAATGAGGTAGCACCAGAAGCGGTAATTCAAAATTTAATTTCTTCTTTAGATAAGCTTGCCTCTGAAGGTATCAGACCTTCTCTTACTTATCTTATCCAGGAACTTCTTAACTATTTTATGCTTAAAGAAAGACAGTTTTATACTGAAGCAAACTCTTCAACTTGTAATGGGTTTTATCAGCGAAATCTCTCTCTTAGTTTTGGTAATCTCAAATTAAATATTCCAAGAGTAAGATTTGGAAATAATTTTAGAAGTTGTCTTTTACCTCAAAGATGGAAAAGATATGATAAGGATTATGAAAATTTTCTTCTTGCTTTACTTAGTAATGGATATACAAAGGCAAAGACACAGGAAATATGTAAATCTCTTGGTATTGCCTATTCTGAAGTTGCAATGCAGAGTATTGAGGAGTTAATTTCGCAGCAACTACAGTATTTTAAAACAAGGACTCTGCCACATGAACTTTTTGCAGTCTTTATAGATGCTTATAACACTGATATTCTGGAAGAAGGTAAACTTAAGAAATTAGCAATATTTACTGCAGTAGGAATAGATTTGAAAGGATATAAACACATACTGGGTTACTGGGTAAAACAGGGTTCTGAAAATTTAGGTTTCTGGACTGAAGTGTTTCAAGACCTTATAAACAGGGGTTTAAGTAAAGTGGTAGTGTTTGTAACGGATAATTTTTCAGGGTTAAACAAAATAATCAGGAAGCTTTTTCCTGTGTCTGATCATCAGCTTTGTTTTCTTCATCTTTACAGAAATCTCAAAGGTAAATTAACATTGAAGAGCACAAAGCAGATTTATACGCTATGGAAAAAGATAAAAGAGGCTGAAAGTTATGATGAAGGATTAAATTATTTTAATGAAATGATAGAATTTGTAAGGACATACTATCCTGAATATGCGCAACAGATAGATAGGCAGAAGGAAAATTATTTAGCATTTTTAAAATATCCAGAAGAGATAAGAAGGCATATATACACCACAAATATAGTGGAGTCAATAAATTCAGGAATAGAATTAATGAGGCGGGAGCATGGTGGATATTTTCATTCCTATAAGATGTTAGAGACAAATTTGTTTATTCAGCTATCAAATTTACACGACGAATGGATGGAAAAGCCAAACAGTAAATTAGCAGGAGCTTCTTATGAATTAAGACAGAGATTTATATTGAAATTTGAATTAGAAAAAATTAATGAGGTTGTTTTATAATATTTTACACAATTTTAGAGAGAAGTCTCAGTTCAGATACAATATTTAATATTAAATTTCCTACTCTTGTATTTAACTTTCTTGTTTTATAACCGTTTCTGTATGCCTTTCTATTATCTGTTCGTTCATATAGCTTAAGCATTAACCTGTTCTGTTCTCTGTTGTTCAAGAATTTGATTTATTATTTGTTCTAATAACATTTTCATACCTTTATCGTTACTTGAAAAAAGGTAGTGCAAAATTTCTTTATCTAATGTAATATTATATTTAGTCATCGTCCACCTCCAATAGTTTTGGTGTGTGTTAACTATATTCTATCAGTGGACGATGACCTTTCATATTTCATTATTGATAATCATTTCACTTTTACAGAAAATTCTGTACGTTACTAACATTTTTATTTTTTACTGAACTTTATATTTTATCAAAAAATAATATCTTTGAGATGAATAAATAAAATTATGGATCTATAGGTTTTAGTGCTAAATTAAGCCGTGCAAAATCTTTCGTGTTGAAATGAGTTAAATCCCCATCTTAGATAAAGTTTTATTCTTTACTATCTTTTATTTGAATTTTTAAAAATACAGTAAAAACATATACATATCAAAATATTCTTAATTTAACATTATACTAATAACATATTTTTCCTAATTATTTGAATTGTCAAGCAATTCTTAATATTGATTTACTCTTGATTTTTTCTTGTATACCAAATATAATAAAATGCCAAAGGTAAATAAATGGCTTAGATAAGAGAAAGGCGGTGATATGTATTAGCAATTCTTATGGTTTCAATAAAAAATATAAGGGGGTAATTTATGTTCGTACAGAACTATGATCCACTGAACAATTTCGCACTATCAGTTTTTTGTGCTGCTTTGCCTTTGATTATCTTGCTTTATTTGTTGGCATTGCACCCAGGGAAGGACTCTCAGGGAAGAAAGAAGCTTGGGGTTGATGCCCGTTTCGCAACCGTTACCGCTGCAATAGTAGCTCTTGTTATTGCAGTAGGCATCTATAAAATGCCTTTAAATCAGGCGTTTCTTGCTTGGTTTTTAGGAGCACTGATCGGCCTTTATCCAATTTGCTGGATAGTAATAACAGTTTTATTCCTTTACGAAATGACGGTGATATCAGGATCCTTTGACGTTATGCGTCATAGCATTATGAAAATTACTCAGGACAAGAGGGTACAGGTCTTGATCGTTGCATTCGGTTTTGGAGCATTCTTAGAGGGAGCTGCAGGTTTTGGAACTCCTGTTGCAGTGTGTGCGGCAATATTGGTGGGAATGGGAATCGCACCTCTTGAGGCAGCACTTCTTTGTCTTTTGGGAGATACGGCTCCTGTTGCTTTTGGAGGAGTAGGTATTCCTATGATCATGATGGCTCAGGTTACAGGTTTACCAGTAAACGACATTACTGCGATGACAGGAAGAATTTTACCATTCTTTTCTTTCTTGGTTCCATTCTGGATTATGTTTACTTATGTAATCTTGCTTGAGAAAAAGAGCATGTCAGATCTATTTGAAGTCTTTCCTGCTGCTTTTGTATCAGGTATATCTTTTGCTTTAACACAATATTTTTTAGCACAACATCTTGGTCCGCAGTTAATTGACATCTTAGCGGGTATTGTTTCTATTATATGTCTTGCAGTATTTCTCCAATTTTGGTCTCCAAAGAACGTCTGGACGGCAGACTGGGCAAAGAACGCTGTAAAGGAATATTCAGCTGGTGAGACGTTCTATGCATGGGTTCCATGGATAATTTTGGTTGTTATCATAATTATGTGGGGAACTCCCTCAATATCAAAAGCTCTTGGTTCAGTGCTTGTTTTCAAGTTCCCAATGGAAGGGTTAAATGGCATGGTTACGAAAATGCCACCTGTAGTACCTAAACCCACTGTTTTGAAGGATGCTATTTTTGTCTTGCCACTACTAAGCGCTACAGGTACTGGAATTTTGCTTGCAGCTATTCTTTCTGGTTTATGGCTGAGGCTGTCTGCATCTCAATGGGGCGATGCCTTTAATACGACTTTTAATAGAATGAAGGCGCCTTTTGTTGTTGTTCCTTCAATCGTTGGTATAGCATTCCTTTATAAATATGCAGGTATGGACGTTCAGCTTGCTTTGGCTTTTGCATCTACTGGGTCAGCATTTCCGTTTTTCTCGGCTATGCTAGGATACTTAGGAGTATTCTTGACAGGTTCAGATACCTCTTCAAACGCACTTTTCGGGAACCTTCAGAAGATTACTGCTGAACAGTTAAAAATTAACCCAATTCTCTCTACTGCTCTTAACAGTGCTGGCGGTGTAATGGGAAAGATGATAAGTCCTCAGTCAATTGTTGTTGCTCTTGCTGCTACTTTTTCTGATAGAAAGATTGCAGAGGAATCCTTTGCTCCATTGTTTAGATCGGCTCTTATTCATAGTTTCTTGCTTGCTGTTTTAGTTGGTCTTGTCGGGTTGATGTATGCTTATGTATTTCCAAATCTGATACCTGTTGTTGGTAAGTAATATAGCGATAGGTAATAAGTCCTCCATTAGGATTTAATGGAGGACTTATTTTTATTATTTAATGCCACAAGCTATAAAAATAGTTAAAATTATTCCTGTCAAAAGGGTACAAATAATAACCGGTAATATAGCCTTTTTCATGAATTCTGATTCTTCTTTCCCACTGCATCCAATTGTCATTGCAGCATTAGTAATCTTTGCAGGAGTTATAGCTGAGGCAATTCCTCCTGCTACTGCATGAGCGCCGAAAATTATCATAAAATAATTTTCATAGCCTACGCTTTTTACTGATTCATACAATATCTTCGCAAAAAACACGTTTGAAGCCGTTTCCGATCCGCCTATAAATGAGCCTATCAGCCCAAGATATGGTATTAGGGTAGTAAATACTATGCCAGAAAGCATTGCTATCTTTATGGCTATAATCCTATCCATATTAAAAGAAGAGTAATAAGCGCTTGGCGCTAATATGCCAGAGTTACTTGACATAGCAGACCATGCCATTATCATTGCAATTGAAAAGCATATAGAATATGCCACAAAGGGGGAAAACGATCTCTTTAACCATAAATTTATAGTTGAAAAAAGCTGTTCTTTGGTGGGCTTCAATAAAAAGATTGATAGTATTGAAGTTATCATTATCCAAAACCATATAGAAGATAGTATGTTAAGGTCAACTGTCTGATTTTTGTAGAGAGTAATTATCTCATACTTCCCAGGTAAGTCTGATAAAAACTTGTTAAATCCTGGAAGATTGGTTACTAATGCAAATAAAAATAGTAACACCCATGGGGATATTGCTCTTAATATAGGCATTGTTGGTTTTTCTGTTTCTATAGATGTCTCATTTTTTTTGGAATTTATATTTTTTTGGTATATAATTACAAAAATCATAGTTACAAAGCCAGAAATTGTCCCTATTATTTGCACCGGAAATATTTTTGTAATAGACAAAACTAGACAGCTAAGTCCGAGCACCAAACCGCTTAAGAGAGCGCTTAAAAAACCCTTTTTTATAGAATGTATACCATCAACGAAATAAAGCATCATAAATGCAAAGCCTACCGAAATAAATGGCAAAAATAGTGATATGTTTAGGGTAAAAGCGTTAATGAAATAGTTTAAATCTGATATGCCCTGTGGTTGAATCTTGAATGCCTGCCATGCGACCTCTGAAGGCACTGTTATAGGGATTGATAGAAGAGCAAATGACGTTAACGGATCGTAGCAAAGAACTGATATTGCTATAGCCGTAACAGGAGCAAATCCAAGAGTAAGAAGAAGCGGTGGAAATAGAGCAGGGGTTACTACGCCTAAAGATGTTGCGAGAGAACCAAAGCCAAGTCCCAGAAACATTATTTGTTCTTCTCTTGTTTTACAAATATTTTTGAGACTATAAGCAATAGAATCAAGCGCTTTTGTGATCTTCATTATGAATATTAACAACATGGTGAAAAGTACTGCTAACGAGATGCTTAAAGATTTTAGGATGCCAAATATTGTAGCGTTTAAACAGACATCAAATGGAGTTTTAAAAAATACGAGTGCTAAAAAGAACGTAAAAATCCATGCTAATACAGACATTAAAAAACCTGATCTTGCAAAAATTGTCATTCCCAAAAGAATAATTACAATGGGACTAATTGAAAGTAAAAAATCCATCTATTCTTCTCCTTTCTCGTCTGTGGATCTTGACATAGGCTTGTATATTGTAGCATACCAGAAATTTCTTATATTTGTTTCTAAATAATATCTATTTCACTTGTGCGATGTATTGCATGTCTCCTTCTTGCTTGCCAGGTTCTATCTACCCCCTCAACTGCAAAGAAAACAGCATCTTTCTTTATTTTCTTATTTATCAGATCGATAGATTTCATAAGATTGTATTTATTTTCTTCTTCTAAATTTGTGTACAAGCTTCCTAAAGCAAACTGGTTTGTAGATAAGTTTTTCAATATAACACCTGCTTTTTTATAGCCTATTTTATCTTTAAATATTTTATTTAAACAGTATTCTACTTTGTTTAGTATAAGAAATACATCCTGCGTATAGAAATCGAGGTTAACTTCTTTTTGATTGGCGTAAAAATTCTCTTTGAATGGATTTGAGGCTATAAAAACAGATATCGTTTTGGTATATAAATTCAAACTCCTCATATTATTTACAGCGGTGATCGCAAAGTAAGAAACACTTTCTCTTAAGCTTTTGTAATCAAAAATATCACATCCAAAAGATCTGGACACTATTATCTCTTTTTGTTTAGTTTTTTCTTCTTGCAGCTTTATGCACTTTATCCCCCTTAGCTCAAGGATTGTAATCAGTCCTCTTATGCTAAGAGATTTTTTGGCGAATGAATCGTCTATTTTTGATAGATCTAGAGCGTTTGTTATCCCTATATTTTTCAGGTAATTGGCCTTACTATTCCCAATTCCCCAAACATCTTTTACTTCAAAGTTTTTTAGTACTTCTTCTTCTTTTCCTGTTATATCAAATATGCCATTGAGATTTTTATCCTTTTTGGCTATCTTATTTGCAACCTTTGCGAGAGTTTTTGTCCTGCCTATTCCTATCGAGACTGGTATTCCTATGAGTCTATATATTTCATCTTTTAAATTTTTACAAAATTCAAACCTTTTCTTTTTAAACACTCCATTTAATTCTATAAATGCCTCATCTATTGAATATGCCTCTACAAAACATATCTTAGATCTTATTATGTTAATAAATCTTTTCGATATGTCTTCATATATTTCATAATTAGACGATATAACTATAACTTTGTTTTTTTTGAGAAAATCTCTTACTTTGAAGTACGGAATGCCCATTTTTATTCCCAGTGCCTTTGCTTCATTGGACCTTGCAATTATACATCCATCATTGTTTGATAGCACTACGACAGGCCTGTGCAGCAGAGCTGGATTAAACAACCTCTCGCATGATACGTAAAAGTTATTGCAGTCTATTAGCGCAAAAAAACTTTCAAAGTTTTCTAATGACATATGTAATCTTGCCAAATATTTCTGTTTCTGCAGTTAGGTCAGAATTATCTTTTATTGTAAGATGTCCGTCTAGTAAAACAACTAATAAATCTGAATTCCTTGGCTTTTTTGATCTATCGACTACTATGATATCGCCATTTTTCAAATTCAATTCTTTATAATCTCTTTTCGTCCTGAAGAAAAAGGTTGAAGATGGACTATCTACTACCAGCCTGTTTAAATCTAAATCAAGTTTTTCATAATTTCTTGCTGGAGATGGGAAACCAGTTCTTTGCATATTTTCACCCCTATTGCTTATTTTTCATAATATTAAATCTTTTATGATAAAATGTCAATAGGGGTGATTAATTTAATCTAGTAAAGCTAACGCTGCACCTAGCGCGCCCGTATACCTTGAGAGAGCATTTTTCTTGATTCTTAAATCAAATCTTTCAAATAAAACTTCTATATTCTGTAATTCTGAGAGTCCTCCTAAAAGCAATATATTTTCGTCTGTCTTGTTTGTTCCAATCAAAGCCTTTGTTCTAAGTATTAGAGACTTTATTACTCCTGCAGCAATATCTTCTGTTCTTTCCCTGGAATGAATTAAACTTATTATTTCGCTCTCTGCAAAGACAGTGCACATTGAGTTTATATTTGATGGTTTATTTGATTTAACAGCCATATCTATAAACTCTTGGATTTCTACGTCCAATATTCTTGCCATATTTTCAATATATCTACCTGTTCCAGCTGAGCATCTGTCGTTTAATTTGAAATCTATAATTTTTCCAGATTTATCTAACACTATAAATTTTGTGTCTTGTCCGCCAATGTCTAATAGATAATATTGCTCTGGTTCTATAAATCTTGCTCCCTTAGCATGGCAAGTTATCTCTGAGATTATTTTTGGAGATCTTGGTTTTAAAATGTCGTTTAAATTGTGTCTGCCATATCCAGTAAGACTAATCTGATCAAAAGAAGGGATATTTTCTTCTATCCTTTCGAGGTTATAAGGTGTACTATCCAATATTCCTTTGTCTAAAATAGAGTTTGAACTTTTCTCATAAAGCACCCATTTTATGCTCCTTGATCCTATATCCAAACCAAGCAACTTCATAGGTTTTCTACGAAAGCCTCTATTCTTGTTCTGAGTTGTCCCAAATCTCCAAATGAGTAATCTGACTCTAATGTAATCATTGGTATATTATTTTCTTTTGCTACCTTTCTTATTCTTTCTGCCTCTACCATATACGTAGTGCAAAAGCTAAGGGATACATACACAATACCGTCAACTCTATAATCTTTACAAAGGCTTAAAATATCTTCTTCTCGGCCTATATTTGGAGAAAAACATGCACAATTTATGTTATTTATATATCTATCTGATATGTTCTTTAACAGGTCCTCTTTGGTTGATGCATTTTCTATTGAAACGTTGTCCTTGAAATACCTTGTACCTGTACAATTTTCTTCAACCACTACATCAGCACCGCTTGTTTCTATTACGTGGTGAATCTTCCAGTTAGGCACGACCATTGGCGAGCCTGTAACTAATATTCTTTTTTTGCTATTATTTTTCGAACTTAATGATGATGCTCTTTCTTCACATTCCTGAGCTAAGGCATCTACCATTTTTGTATATCTTTCTATATCATCATAAAAGCCTATTTGCGTTACCAGCAGGGCATCAATTCCTGATATTGGAGTAGGTGAGTTTTTTCTCGTGTTATAGAGTCTTCTTAGCGCATTTCTTTTTGCGTTTACCTTTTGTATGCCGTTTAGAAGAGAATCGAATGTAATTGATTTGCTAAACTTTTTCTCTAAGAAATTGCATAAATTTTTTACTTCCTCTTGCCAGAGTTTTAATCCTTCATTGCTCTTTTTGTTTGGCATATCCATGATATACATGTCTACCATATCAGAAAATATTTCCCATGTTTTTTTCTTGCCATCACAGGTATTTTCTCCGATTAACAGATCTACAACCTGAAAGTATGGACAGGTTCTTGAATATTTTGCGCCGACTCCTGCCTTTATGAGTGGGCAAAGATTTTTCGGGACTACCTGTTCGCCATATGGAACCCAGAAGTCAGCTCCTGCACACAGACCTACCAGCTGTCCACATGCTGCCAGAACAATCTCTTCTGGTACATAAATGCAAAAAGATCCAATAACAGGACCCTTAGTTTTGTGATCTACTAGTTCTTTTACTCTTGCTCCATGTATATCTGCGATTACTGAATAAAAGTATGAAAGGTTTTTGAGTTCCTGCTCTTTGTTTAAAAAGCATTCTTGAAATAGTACAGGAAGTGCCCCCATTAGGGCATCGTGAGCTTTTAAATCTATATCAAGCGATTTGTACATTTCGGTGTTGTCCATAAATTTTCTCCTCTCTTTTTTAGATTGTTTGATACGTAAACTACGTATCTATTAAGAACTATTTCTCAGAATCATCTTATAAACATGGACAACACCTCCTTTATTTACTTATAATTATATTTCTATTATAATAAAAATATAATAATTTAGAAAAGTGGTGAATTATGAGTCAGATTATTTGCTATTGTTTCGGTTTTACTGATGATGAAATAAAGGAAGACGTAATAAAGCACAATGGAATTTCTAAGATTCAACAATTTATAGTTAACAAAAAGAAAGATGGTCAATGTGCATGTCATTTGAATAATCCAAAGGGCACTTGATGCTTGGCTGATGTCCACCGTGTAGTGGAAGATGCCAAAAAAGATCTAAATAAGAGTTAAAGGATCTTTTACGTTGTTTAACTCAAATGCTTCTAACCTTTCTGAACATGAACCGCATTTTAAGCATGGTTTTTCTCCTCCTTTATAACATGTCCATGTTAGTTCATAGGGTACTTTTAATTCCAGGCCAATTTTTACGATTTCATATTTTTTTAGATATAGAAAAGGTGTAAGTATAGTAGTTTCTTTGTAATCCGATACCTTTGCGACCTCTTGCATTTTGTTTATGAATACAGGTCGACAATCTGGGTATATTGCGTGATCTCCAGCGTGAACTCCTATTGATACTGCATCAAAATTTGATGATATTGCGTATGATATTGCAATAGACAAAAAAATCATATTTCTATTTGGCACTACTGTAGATCTCATGTTGAAATCATTATAATGTCCTTCTGGTACATCCACGTCACTTGTTAAAGAACTTTGTCCAAAAATTGTCTTTAAGGAACTTAAGTCAATCACTTTATTTTCTATTTTGAGCAAATCAGAGATCTTTCTTGAGCATTCGAGCTCCTTTTTATGCTTTTGACCGTAGAAGAAGCTTATTGTCTTAACTTTGTGGCCTTTATCTAAAAGATAGTATAAAAGGGTAGTAGAGTCTAAGCCACCAGAAAAGATATGTATTATTTTCATTTCCCACTTTCTCCAGTTTAAAATAGAGTTTAAATTTATATATTTATTATATACTTTATATACCTTTACGTTTGACAAAACGTTTGTCTATTAGCTTTCTTTGATATAATTATACACATGACTAATAGCTTTCTTTTAGAAGGTATAAAAGTTGGCTTTTTTAAGGGGGTTACCACAACTATAAATCTTGCAAAGATAGTTGTGCCTGTCTTTTTTGTGGTAACAATCCTTAAGGCTACTCCACTTATGTATTATTTGGATACAATATTTTCTCCATTTATGAAATATTTCGGTCTTCCAGGCGATGCTTCTTTGGTTTTAATTACAGGCTATCTCTTAAATATTTATTCGGCTGTAGGAGTTATTATTGGATTGGGTCTTAATTCAAGAGAAATAACGATTCTTGCAACAATGGTTTTGATAGCACATAGTCTTATTTTGGAGGGCGCAATCTGTTCAAGAATAGGAGTTAATCCATTTTTTATAACTTTTTTTAGAATTCTTACATCTTTTATTGCAGGTTTTTTGCTTAATGTGGTTTTAAGATGATTGAAATCATACAAGACGCACTTTTTGGTTCATTGAGTACTCTTTTGACTATCACCATGATAGTCGTTCCTCTTATGATTTTTATAGAGACTTTCAAGAGAAGTCCATTTTGGGATGTCTTTTGTAATAACGTTGCAAAAATTATTAAATACCTTGGTTTTTCAAAAAATTCTGCTATACCCTTGGCAGCTGGGGTTATATTTGGACTTATATATGGCGCTGGTACCATGATGGATGAAGTAAAAAAGGGCTTAATAAACACAAAAGAGATCATTCTAATAAATATCTTTTTGGTTTTATCTCATGCGATGATTGAAGATACTGCAATATTTGTAGCTATTGGGGCAAATTTTGTAATTATCTTCTTTGGAAGAATTGCCATAACAATTTTATTTGTCTTGTTGTTTGGAAAAATTTTAGATCTCTTTAGAAGATTTGATTAATTATCTTATAACTAATATACTAAAAATTATAAGAAATATTGTGGTTGGAAAGCCAATTTTCAAATAGTCTAGAAATTTTACCTCAATTTTATTCTTTTTAGCAATTTCAGCGACTATTAGGTTTGCAATTGAACCTGTAAGGGTTAGGTTGCCTGCCAATGTTGAAATTACAGCTAACATTGTCCATCCATAAGTAGCATTTTCATTTGGTATAAGATAGCGCAGCATCATTACTGCTGGAACGTTACCAATGATGTTTGATAATATTGCTGTTAAAAATGAGAAAAAGGTTGTATTTTTAAAAAGGTTGTATCCTATATCGTTGACCAAAATATTTATAACTCCACTTTTTTCCACTCCTCCTATCACTATAAAGAGTCCAATGAATGTAAGAAGAAGGCTATAATCTACTTCTTTGAGGAGTTTTTCTGACTTTATTCTTCTTGTCAACATTAGAAATGCAACTCCAAGGCTAGAAATTATAACTTGATTGAGATTTATCACAAATCCAAATACTACAAAAAGCAAAATTAAGATACTTTTATAAGTTAGATACTTGTGGAAAACGAATTTTCTATATTTTATGTTCAAAACGTCTTTTGGCAGTTTATCTTTGTAAGTTATATGTAAAGATACTGCAGCTAATGTTAATCCGAGTAAACTTATTGGGAATGTTTTGATAAAGTATGTTGTAAATGGTATTTTTGATAAATTTGCAATCATTATATTTTGTGGGTTTCCAATTAAAGAACATGTGCTTCCTATGTTGGATGCAAGAGCTACCCCCAATAAGAATGGTATCGGATATGTTTTAGTTCTAGAACATACTATTATGACTATTGGGGTAAATAATAAACAAACTACATCGTTTATTATTACAATAGAAAGAATTCCTGTAATGAAAATTGTTAAATATAGCAGTACAATTCTATTTTTTGCATGTGAGATAAGAAATGAACCTGCCATCGGAAAGAATCCAGCTAATTTCAAACTTCCTGATAGGATCATCATATTGAATAGTAGTACTATCGTTCTAATATCTACAGAGCTTACTGCTTGATCAAAGTTTAGAATTCTAAAAATTATTACAAAGCAAGAGCTGATAATTGCACTTGAAGCCCTATTAATTTTGAAATATGGAGATTTTCCAACTGAAAGCACAAAGAGCAAAAATAGAAGAATTAAAATTGAAACTACAATTTTAGCATCGTAGAAAGTTGATTGTTCAAAGGAACTCATCTAATCGGGTTTTTCTTCAAGATTTGAGATGTCTATTTTCTCTTCTTCCTTTAAAAGCCCCTCTTTAATGGCGTATTTGACCAAATCAGATTTTCTTTGGGCGTTTATCTTTTCTGAAATTCTTAGTTTATATGTTTCTATAGTTTTAACTGAAAGGTTAAGCTTTTTTGCTATCTCTTTATTTCCGTAACCTAGGGCGGTGTATCTTAAGACTTGGCTTTCCCTTGTGCTAAGCTTTGCCCCCTTTTCTTTATTTAACATTCCTCTTAATACTGTTTTTGCAAGGCAAGAAGGAATATACGTATCATCTGTGTTTGAAACTGTTTCAAGTGCCTCAATTAATTCATTATAAGCCAATCTTTTTGGTATGAATCCATTTGCCCCCATTTTTAAGGCTTTAACAATCATTGTCTCATCCTCAAACATACTTAATATGAGTACTTTAGCTTTGGATGCAGATTTTTTTATTGGATCTATTAAGTCTAAACCACTTACATCAGGTAGAGAAATATCTAGTATTACAATATCTGGTTGTAATTTCTTTATTTTTTCAATAGCCTCCACTCCGTTAGATGCTTCTTCAATTATGTTAAATTTTTCTTGATGTTCTTGGATTAATGCCTTCAGGCCTGCTCTTAATATGGCGTGATCATCAACTATTATCATTGTTTTTGGGTTTTGGAAAAGAGATTTTGACAACTGTTCCACCTCCTTTTATAGAATTTATTATAAATTCTCCGCCATATGTTTTTGTTCTCTCTTTCATATCAATAATTCCCAATCTATCTATCTTTTTGTTTAAAATTTCTTCAACATCAAATCCTTTTCCGTCATCCTTTATTTCAAGTTCAATTTTATTGTCTATTTCTTTAACCGAAATAGAAGCACTATTTGCTTCAGAGTGTTTAACAATATTAGATATTGCCTCTTGTATTATTCTATAAGTATTAATTGACCAAGTCCAATCTAATTTTTCCTCATTTATTGAAAAGTCAAAATTTATTTTTAAATTATGTCTTTTTTCAATTTCATCGAAGAAAGACTCTAAACTTGATTTTAAACCTAATTTTTCTAATTGAGGAGGTCTAAGATTTTTTGCAATATTTCTGAGTTCTCCTATTGTTTTATCTATTAATTTTTGTATACTTTCTATCTCTAATCTTTTACTTTGATCCAATTTTGATTGGAATATCTTTAACATAATGTTTATTGACGCAAGATTTTGCATAACAGAATCATGAATTTCCATTGAAATCCTTTGTCTTTCTTTTTCTGTTGTTTCCATAGTTCTCTTTAAAAGTTCACTTTTTATTTCTTCATCTTTTAGCTTTGTAATTAGTTTTAACTCTTCCTTTGCTGATTTTTCTAAAGCTGTTAACATATGTTTAAATGAAATGAATAATTCTCCTGCTTCATCATTAGTTTTTATCGTTGGCTGTGAGACCTTTTTACCAAGTGCTATATCTTTTGCGTAAAGCGTTAACTTTCTTAAATTATTAGTTATTGAATTTGTAAGTTTATAAAGTAAAATAGATGCTAATAAATTAATAAAGAGTCCAAACAGAAGAATTTTTTCTATTATTTCTTGTATTCGTTTTTCTGTTTCCTTTTCTGTAACTCCAATGTGAATGTAACCTAGAGCACCATCTGCAATTGGATATTTAACGTCAATAATCTTACCTATTTCGGATGAAAAAACTTTTGTATCAATTTCTGTACTACTAATTTGTAAAAGATAAAGCTCTTTTGGAAAACCGCTACTAAAGGTGCTGCAAAGTACATCATTTTGGTTACTTATAACGTTAATATAGCTTATTTCTGGATTGTTTTCTTTATATTGCAAAAGGATCTGATGGGCTGAATAAATGTTATTTGATAATAGTGGTTCTATAATACTATTCGAGAGAGTAGAGGCTATGTTTTTAGTTCTCAGGATCAGCCTGTCTTCAAAATTTTGTGTTAATATAATTTTTATTCCTAGGGCTATTCCTAAAGTTATTATAAAAATTGAAAAGATATTTATAATTAAAATTTTTGTTTTTAAACTCATTGTTCAAATTTTTTAAGTATCATTTTAATTGGTAAATAAAGTGTTGGCTGAGATTGTGAAAATTTGTCATATCCAAGAGCTTTAAGAATTCTTTCTCCTTCAGGATCGCTATTCATATTGATAAGCACGTCTTTAATTCTCTTTTCAATTTCTGGGTTTATGTCTTTCCTGGCTACAACAGGCGGATTTCCGATTCTGATTGGAGATTGCCATACAATGTGTAAGTTTTGTGACTTTTCAGGATTTTCCTTTATATACGTTTTAAAAAATTTACTATTTAAAGCTGCGGCATCGACTATGTTGTCTAAGAGTGCGCTAATAGAGTCAGAACTGTTAAATGTAAAAATATGATTGGAAAAGTAGTTTATGTCGAGATTGTTTTCCTTTAGGTAATACAAAGGTATAAGATAACCTGAAAAGGATGCAATATCAGTAAATGCTATTGATTTTCCCTTCAAATCTTCAAACTTTCTTATGTTGTCTTTATTTGAAATAATAACTGACGAAAAAGTTAAGTCATTATTTATTACTGGTATCGCTATAATGTTCATTTGATCTTGGTCAAGTACATATGCGCTTGCTGTTATTATACCTATGTCTACTGATTTGGAATTGAATAGGTCTTTGATTTCAAAATTTGTTTTTTTTTGCATAAGTACACATTGAAATCCAGTTTTTTTGGAAATATACTGTAATAGTGGTTGATAGATATGAATTGTTTCTTTTGGACTAAGATTGGATGAAACAACCACTCTTAAAAGGTTGGTTCTTTTTTGTTCGAGATAACTATTTGAAAGCTTTTCACTTAGATTTATATACGAATCAGGTTGCAAGCTAAAATCTGCATTTAAAATAATCAGCAAAAAAAATAAAAAAATACTTATTAAACTAAGTATCAGTACTAAATAAGGATTTTTAAGAAAATTTTTAAAGATGTCATTACTCCCCACATTGCTTTTTTAAAAAATTCTAACACAGTTTTGGTTTTATATTTCTATTTTTTTCCAACAAGTAACACAGGGCAGATATATTCAAAACTGTCTCTTTTACTGTTGTGCCCAAATATTAATTTTTTAAAACCATTTATTTTCTTTTGACCTATTACAACTAACTGTGCCTTAACTTCTCTTGCTATTTCATCGATCTTTTCTTCTAGTATACCTATTTTTACAAGCCCATAAACATTAATTCCTAATTTCTTACCTTCTTCAATTGCCTTTTCGACTTCTTGCCAAGCCCTTTGAACGATATACTCCTCTGCTTGTGGATTGTATACACCAAGGTATTCTGGCCTTTCTATTATCTTTGCTACTATTGCAGGCCTACCTTCTTCAACTGCCTTTTCAAGTCCACTTTTTATAACATTTCTATCACTTTTTAAATCCTTTATTATTATTAGAATTGGATTCACCCTTCTCACCTCTCTTGAACAAATTTTTAAGAGGGCACATCTTTAATGTGCCCTCAATATTAATTCTTAAGCCTCTTCTCTTTTTGCCTTGCTCAGCTTTGATATTCCTGCGCCTTCTAGCAGATACATTAGAGAAAAACCGTACCAGCAAGTATACAGTAAATAGAATAATATTAATCCACTTAGCATTATCATCTCTTTAATCCCAATAGGGCTTTTTTCTATGCTTGGATAACTTCTAAGAGCTCCCAGCGCATATTCTCCCTCAGCAGGCTTTGGAGATCCAGCTGCAACAATTCCGTCAAAATTGTAGGCTGGTTCTATTCCTCTTTCTACAACCTCTCTAATAAATTTTAGTTCTGCTGGTTGATTGTTTCTAAGATAATATTTTTCTAGTGCCAGTTGAGACAGGTATAGCGCATATAGTCCATCTTTACTTTCAAAACCTAATACGAGTGTCATTTCCTTTCTTCTGTTATTAAAAAAGTCTTCGCTGTATGAAAGAATTCCCTGAGATACCTTCCCTAAATCGCCGCTTATAGTCAAAGAAGTTCCTTGAGCGTTAACCTTAGCACCAAAAGAGGTATATAACTTTTCGAGCATCTTTGCTTCATCTTCATTTGTAGCACGATAATTTAATGTAAATGGTTTGCCAACAAAATTTTCACTATCTTTAAATACCTTTGGAAATTGATAAGCTGATGCCTTTGTTAAACCGTTGAAAAATTGATCCGCCCACTGAAGCCCCGTTAGATGCCCTGGCGCGACAGGGCTGAGCCATACTATCAACATTGCCATGAAACTTATTATTCCTACAAGACCTATTTGAAGCTTTCTCTTGTTAGATAACATTTTTCTCACTCCTCTCGTTTGTATTTCTAAGAAATTTTCTTTGACTCAAGATTTTCTTTTACTACCTTTTTCGAAATTATTATGTTAGTAAAAAATGTATACAGCACAAAAAATCCAAATAGAGCTACTAAACCAAAAAACACAATTGTTCCTATCATTGTTAGGGCATTTGAGGTTTCTTTGCTTATAGAGATAATGTTTGCATCTGAAAGTCGTGGAGGCAATGCTGCAAGCCTGTTTACGAACCCGGCCAAGATGGTTAAAGCGTAGAAAAGCTTAATTGTTGCACCCTTTACGAATGTTGTTACCATAGCACCGATTTGAACTCCTATAAGGGAACCGAGAAGCATTGTTATTGCTACACTGTAGAAGATATAGCCATATATTGCATAGTTAAAGATTGACGAATAGGCTGTTGTAAAGATTATTTGAAGTATATCTGTACCTACTGTTGTGAAGGTTGAAACTCCTAATCCATATACGAAGAGAGGGAATGTCAAAAATCCTCCACCAACACCCATTATTGCTGCTACAAAACCTACTGTGAAACCGCATATAACAACTGGATATACTGATATACTTAATCCGCCTTCGAAGATGTGATCGTCAAACTTTATTCTAGGCTTTAGGGGAATACTTTGAAGCCAACGCGAAAAGCTTGTTCTAACATCCAAAACTGCTTTTTTCGAAGTATCCTTTTGCCCCCTTCTTAGCTTTATATAATCCATTGTTGAGTAGAATCCAAGTATGCCGAGCAATATTACATATACAGTGGAAATAAATGCATCGCTTAAAGCTGGGCTTAATGCATAGATATGTCTATTAATTGCTGCTCCTGTTGTAACCCCCACAAAAGATCCTACTACAAACCAAACTGCTAACCAAAGATTTACATTGCCTAACTTTTTATGCAAAGTTGTTCCTAGTATTGCGTTTGCAAATATTGCAAATTGATCTGTTCCAACTGCCATTATCCCCCTTACTCCGAGTGTCATTAGAGCAGGAGTAAGAACGTATCCTCCACCAGCACCTATAACTCCAGTGATCAGACCAGATAATAAACCAACTATAAGAATACCACAAAGCATTTGAGTAGTGGCTACTGCAGGCATATAAGCGTGTCCACCACCGATATAAGCTGGACCAGCTGCAAATGCACACTGCATTGCCAATCCTGCAAGTACTGGCAAAAACAATATAAACAAGAACTTCTTTCTCCTCATTAAAATTGTGTTGCTTGTCTCAAGCTGCCATCTACCCTGTGCTTTAGCAGCTTCTGTAATTAACTCCCCAGTCTTATAAAGCTTTCCAAAAAAACCTTTTAACATTTTGTATCCCTCCCTATTGAATTTTTATTTTTATTACTCACTTGCTAAAAATTCTTTTATATAACTATCTAACTTTCTCACCTCCTCAACTAATTGACTACTTACT
>NZ_JBRCUV010000035.1:0-16879 GCF_053498235.1 Thermodesulfobium sp. | reverse complement strand
GAAGAAGAGAGGAGAAATCTTCTTCTCCCGGTGACCATAGCAAAGGTGCCCCACCCGTTCCCATTCCGAACACGGAAGTGAAAGCCTTTAGCGCCGACGATACTATTTGGGAAAATAGGACGTTGCCGGGAGATTTTTTTTGCTTTGAAAATAAATATATTATTATTTATCTTTTAGTTTCTCAATTTTAGATAAGGATATCTTAATGGGTTTTAATTAAAAATTAATTTTTAGGATATAATATTAAATTCCGATATTTAGTTTAAATATTTTGAGATTTAATTTGAAAATTAGAAAATTGATACTTTGAGTATATTTAAATATCACTTTAGTTTAAAAAAAATTATACTATATTGTTGTTTTCAAGTTGTGCTGGCATGTATTGTGATACCAGCACTTGTTTTCTATGGTCCTTTTTCAAATATTAGGGATATGTGGGTTGAATCAGCTATGACTACTTCTAGTCATCAGTTCCTTGCTACACTTTTTTTACCAGAGCAAAAAATAAAAAGCATTATGGAGAGAGCAAATTCTGTAATTTTTGGAAATTCAAATCCAAATCTACTCAACTTTGTAAACCATCATGATAATACAATTGAGTTGTACGAGGTTAGAAGTAAATACTTTGTGGGCAAGGTTATGTTAATAAAGGATCCAACTAGAGTTAAAGTTGGAGTATCAAGGCTTCTTCCAAAAGAAGGACAAACTGTAAGTCAGATTGCTCAAGAAAATAATGCTATTGCTGCTATAAATGCCGGTGGTTTTTTGGGAATGGAAAACGGATCCTGGAGTGCTACTGGCGGCGTGCCAGAAGGCATAATTATTCATGATGGAAAAATTTACTATAGTGACCTAGTGAATGACAAAATTAAAAGAGACATAGTAGGGTTTGATGCGGAAGGAAGACTTATAGTAGGTAGGTTTAATTTGCAAGAAATTAAAAGTTTAGGTATAAAGGAAGCGATTAGTTTTGGTCCTCCTTTGATAGTTAACGGTCAACCTATGATTAAAAACGGAGATGGAGGGTGGGGAATAGCACCTAGGACTGCAATCGGTCAAAGAGCTGATGGAACTGTTATATTTCTGACAATTGATGGTAGAGCTCTTGAAAGCGTTGGTGCTACTCTTAAAGATGTGCAAGACATTATGCTTAAATATGGTGCTTACAATGCTGCTAACCTTGATGGAGGTTCTTCAACTACAATGTATTATAAAGGTAGAGTTATCAATAATCCTTCTAATCCTCTTGGAGAAAGAACTGTGCCAACAGTTTTTATGGTTAAGTAAATTTTAAAGGATATAATGAAGAAAAAAATCCTAATTTGGTTTATTTTCCCTATAATAATTCAGATTTGTTTTTTGTTTTATATTAATAACATTTTTTTAACTTCAGGCAAAATTGATATTAAGCAAATTACTGATAGCCCAGATCTTCCTGAAAAAATAAATGTTAAACTTATTTATAATGATGTCAATAATGATATAAGTGCTTCATATGATGGCAAATACATTTCCTTTTTAAAGGATGGTAAAATTTTTGTTCTTAATTCTAAAAAATCTAGTTTACAAAAAATTATTTATGTAGATGATGGAGTAGTTGAGTATTATACATGGCTTCCAGATAGAGATAGGATTTTGTACTTTTATAAAAAAAATCTTGGCTATGAATATGAGATTTCTTTAGTAGCTTATGATTTTAATAATTTTAATTATTTGGAAGTAGGGAAGATATATGTTAGAAAAGGCGAAAATGTAAGAAATGTTACGTTGTCTACCTTAACGAATATGATTTACGTGAATATTGTTAATAAATTTGGTGATAGCTTGCTTTATAGGATTGATATTATGGGTCAGTTTAATCAAGTTTATTTACCCTTTAATAAAATAGATAGGATGTTAGAGTTAAGACACAAAGATGAAATTTTTATTCAATCAGCTGATGGTAGGATATACTTATTTAAAAATAAGATTGGTAGTTTATTCTTAAACAAAGGTTATGAGCTTTTGGGAGTTGGTCTTAACGACACAGTTTATATTGGAAAAATTATAAATAATAGTATTACAAAAATATTTTTTGGCAAGACAGATCAAACCTTTAATAAATGGGATGTAATTAATTTAGAAATTCCTGTTAATCTAAATTCAGTATTAATTTTGCCAAAAAGGAATGAAATTGGACTACTTAAATATAATAGTGAAATAGAACTTCTTCCTTCAGGAAAAGTAATATCCCCTGACGGTCAATATGTAGGATATAATGATAACTATATCATCTATAAAAAATCAAATAACGTTGTTTTAAAGCTTTATTAACCTTAGTTGCGTTCATTTCTTAGACTGTTGTGGAAATAGATATTTTCCACTAAAAGTTCCGTAAATCGAACTAGCAAACGTTAAAATCCAAAGAAAAGATAATAACACTGCAAGAAGCACTGTATACCAAAACACATAGTCGACTTTGTAGTATTGATATATGCTAAAGCTAGATAGAGTATATGCTGCAAGAGGAAATATAAATGCCCACCAAGAAAGGGTAAAGGGTATGGTTCTTTCGCTTTTTAAATATTTTAGAGTTATTAAAACTACCAATAAAAATGCCCAAACACCAAAGCTCCAAAAAATTGCGCTCACAAAATTGATTGTCATGAGCCCTGCCGGCTCAATTATCTTTAGAGATGCTGAAACGTCTGCTATACCAAGTAGACTAACTGTTCCTACTCCTATGGGGCCAAGTATTATCCAGAATGTGGGTGTCGCAACAGATCCTGGTAGTTTGTGGGCTATAAACCTATTTAAAAGTATACTATTTAATGTGATAAATAAGGCAAGACCAATGCCAAAAAAGATGATATCTGTAAAGTTAACTGCACGTGCGTAATCTATATTTGTGTTTATATAAGATCTTGCAACCATATTTCCTAAAAGAGGTACGACTATTGTTGCAACTGGAGGAATATACCATGAGAAGTTTATAAACTCTGGTTCTATTTTTTCTTTAACTACCATATTATATGTTACAAAGACGGCAAATATTAGACAAAGTATTACGCCATTTAACCACAATATGTTGCCTATAAATATTATGCTTTCATGGCTAAAAAAATCCTTACCGATTAGGAAGAAATTAGTTCCAAGCACAAGACCCCCAACTGGCATTGTTGGAAAAAAATTTGACGTGATTGGATGACTCAGATCTTCTATTAGTTTATCAAAGTGTAAAAACCATCTTAGTATCCATGGAATTATTAAAACTAAAAAAAGAAATAAATTTAGAAAAAACAGGCTTTGAGCAATAATTTTTAAAAATATGAAATTAGCACTTAATAAGTACAAAACATTTGCAAAACCACCTGTGCCCATTACTGATGCGTACCAGGCTGGAGAAAAATGTCTAATTAATGTGTTCAGATTGTTTTTATTCATAACAACCTCCCTTATTTAGTAATGAAATATATTTCATTACTAAATTATAACATAAATAATATGTAAATTTATAATATATAAAATTGTGTTTGAATAAAATTATTAAGTATTTGGATTAATCTTTCAATCTTTTCATGGATAGGTTTAAAATCATATGTTGAAATTGTATACTATAAATAGGGTTTGTATTAAAGTAATATAAGTGGCTAATGCAATTACAGTCCGAACATCCAAAACCAAGAATAGAATTTTCTGATATATCTTTTAGCTTTTTTGAGATTTCACACTCAGTTTTAGTCCCATCTGCTATGAATGAATCAATGAATTTACAGTACTGTCTTAGATAATCTACATGCCAGTGGTGCCTTTTAAAAGCTTTAGCGTGTCTTTTTATCCTTTGCTTTATATTTTTTTTAGCTGACCCACAATAAACGTAAAAACCGCTTTTAAAAAAGATTTTTCCTAATTTTCCAATATTTAAAATCCTGTTCTTTTCAAGAAATAAAATAATTACATAACTTTTATAATCACAATCCATTAACTTAGATAAAATAAATTAAGCTATGGTATTTATCTAAAATTTTGTTCTAGCCGTGTTCTAAAGTGTTCTATTGCCTTTTTCATATACTCTTCAGAAATCTTTCCGAAAGGAGCTGGGGTTTCAAATATCCTTTTTGGTAGATCTAAGTAACTTGGTAACCAGCCTTCCTGAGTTTTATATGACATCTTTTGTCTGTAAATTTCTCTACCCAATTCCTTGAGTTCTTCTTTTGTTAGATCTATACCGATTGTTTTTAGACAATTTATTGTGTTATCAAAATTTAGATATATAGCCCTTGCAAAGAAACAAACAACAAGACTTGATAAAATTTGTCTATTTGATTCTTCTTCTATTAAATTATCTACTAGTTGTTCTGGTGCAGGGTAGTTGCCTTTCAGATTCTGATCCATGCTGTAGCCTGCATTGTCTAAATGACTGTGTCTTGCACCTAAAAACCATCCAAGGTGGGTAGCAGGCCCAGTATGATATCCTGGCATTTCATTTTTTCCAAAATTAAGAGCAAAGTCCTTACCCCCATAAATTTCTGATGCATAGTTTGTTCCTCTTGCGAGTGCTTTATAAAAATCATTTGGCATTGATACAATATTTTCTAGTCCATCTAGATATTTCTCCCAATCTCCAAATGAAAATTTAATTAAGGTTTCCTTTTCAGAAATAATATTTTTATTAAGCATTTCTGTAGCCCAAGCAAGGGCTACACCAGCTGACATAGCATCAAGACCTAGTTTTTCAGTTTTGTCCATCAATTTTAAAAAGCCCTTTGCCTCTTTAATTCCTAACATTGTTCCAAGCGAGTAAATAGGTTCATAATCATAGCCGATCATAGATGTTTTATAAAAATATTTTTCTTCTTCGTGTGGATCTCTGAAGGTTGCTATGTGAACGCACGCAACAGGGCAGCCAGTACAGGCTATTCTTCTCCCTAGATAATTTTGAGCAAGGTTTTCACCTGATAATTCTTTTGCACCATCATAAGATGTTTTATTTAAGTTTTCTATTGGCAAACCACCTATTTCGTGAAGTGGTAAAACGTTAACTGCAGTTCCAAGATCATGATATTTTTCCATAAGATTGGATGTCGTTTCATCTAAGAGCTTCTTATAAACTCTAATATATGCCTTAGGATCAGCTAAGTTTATTGTTCTTTTTCCAGCTATTACTACTGCTTTTAAATTTTTACTGCCAAAAACTGCTCCCAAACCTAATCTTCCAAAGTGTCTATATGTTTCGGTATTTAGCGATGCAAACCTTACGAGATTTTCTCCAGCTCTGCCTATTCTCATAATGCTTCTTTGTCCTGAAAAGGTTTCTCTTTGCCTGATTATCTTTCCAACCGTAATTGCATCCTTTATCCCCCATATTGCCCTTGCATCATGAAATCTAACTTCATTGTCAAAAATTGAAAGATAGACTGGTATGTCTGATTTGCCTTTAATGACTATTGCACCATATCCAGCCATCATAATGCTTACTGCACTTCTACCGCCTGCATGACTTTCGCCTAAATTGCCTGTTAAGGGGGATTTGAAAATAGCTATTGTTTTGGATGCTAAAGGATAAAGAGAGGTTAGAGGTCCTACTGAAAATATTATTGTGTTATCAGGACTAAGGGGATCTGTGCCTTGCGGACATTCTTCTTTTAATAGCTGAATTCCTACGCCAGTTCCACCTAACCACCTTTCAAACAAATCGCGTCTTGATCTTACTGTAAAGCTCTTTTTTGATAAGTCTATATAAAGAACGCGAGTAAATTTGTCTTCAAACATCTTTTTTACCCCATTCCTTGTTAAAATAAAGTACATGATGAGGACAGTTCATAGCACAAAAACCACAATAAATACATATATTTGGTTTATTTGTTTCACTATCCCAGAATATTGAATTTACTGTACAGGCTTCAACACAGTTTTTACAACCTATACATTTTTCTGAAATTAGGTTTACTCCTCCATCCTTTCTCACTTCAAGGGCATTCGTAGGACATACCGCAGCACAAGGTGGATCAAAGCAAGCTCTACAAACTAATACGGTAAAGCCCTTTTCCATACCACCTGAAGAGTGTACTGCAATCTTTGCTTTTGCAAGTCCACCAAATCCCTGTCTTCTGACGCATGCTAGCATGCATATTTCACATCCTACACAACGATCAGGATCTATTATTTCTATTCTCATAAGTTGTATCTCCTTAGTTACTTGTTTGATTTATCCAATATTATTTTTTAGTTGGAAAAGCTAACTCTCCTCCATTGTATCCTATAACTGCTGTAAGTGGAGTAAGAAGCAGTATTAGGATTAGATAGATGTAGGTTGAGCTGTGGGGGCTGGTGTGTATTGAAGAGAGTATTGATGGATCGTTTAATCTCATAAATAGCAATATGAGGGCATCAAGATCAACTAAAGCGGTAAAGATTATTTTTAATTTTATATGAATGGATGGGCTTAGTCTATAGTTTAGCCACCACGTGAATAATCCCGTAAAAATTGCGGGTATAGTAGAAAGTAGGCCTGCTGTAAAAAGATAAAAGGAAGTGCTTTCAAAAGATTCGTGACCGAAAAATAAGAAAATTAATGCAAACAAACTTGAACCCATCATAAAAGCCAATGGCAAGTGCACTGAAATAGGGTGGGGATGTCTTTTTAAAGTTGGATGTGCTTCTAAAATATTATTCAACCAGATGGGTACTCTTTCGTCTTGATGACCTTCATTGTACGTTCCTATGACATTTAGTCTTTCTAACATGCTTTCATCGTGAGGTGCGGCTGATATCTCTGCTGTGAGATCCTTGCCAGAGATATGTGTATTCATGTGCGTCCCGGTTTTCCAAAGCTTACTAGAAGTAGCATCATATACCTTTCCTTTGTATGCTATATAAACGCTCTTTTCATCTTTGCCGTTAAACTTTTTCAGTGAACTTTCATCAAACTCTTTCAAGTTCTCACCCCACTTTTTATTATAATTATTATTATAACCTAATTCTTTTGTGTTAAAGTAATTATATTTTCTAGTTTTAGAAGCTTAAGGCTATTCGTGCGAATGAAAGTGAAGGTGATCCCCTGTGTGGACGTGTTTGTGGAAGTGCTCATCAATAAGGTTAACTTTTATAAGCAGTTCTTTGTTATCTAAGATCTCTTCTGAAGTTCCACAAGCAATTATCTTATGATCTTCAGAGAAGACGTAAACTTTGTCAGCTAATTCGTAAACAAGATCCAAATTGTGAGTAGATATGACTACAGTTTTATTTTGTTTATGAAAATCTTTTATAAGATTTATTAGGTGCCGCTGGGTTCTTGGATCTAAACCATTTGTTGGTTCATCTAATAAAAGAACTTCTGGATCAATTGAAAGTATAGAAGCTATTGCCTCTTTTTTCCTTTCACCGCCACTTAATCTAAAAGGCGGTCTATCTTTAAGGTGTTTCATATTTAAATTTTCTAAAGTTCTTTCCACTCTCTCTCTAACAGATGAGCTATTTAGACCTAACTGAAGAGGTCCGTAGGCTACCTCATCCCATACTGTAGGATTGAATAGTTGAACGTCTGATTCCTGAAAAAGAAACCCTACTCTTCTTCTGAACGAGTAGAAGAATTCTTCGTCTGCTAAGGCCTCTTCAGTAATAAGTTTTTCGAAGGCATAGAATTCTCCTTCTTGCGGAAATATTAGGGCATCCAAGATTTTTAAAAGCGTTGACTTACCACAACCGTTTGCACCCAAAAGAACTGATAATTCGCCCTTTTTTATTTCTAAATTAATTTTTGATAGGGCTTCTTCATTGCTTGGATATCTAAAACTTACATCCTTTAATTTAAAAACAACATTATTTCCAAACAAATAGATAATCTCCTCCAATAAAGAATAGACAAACTATTATTATAAAACCTAACCACAGCCAGTCAAATAATTTTAATTTAAATTCTGCTAAAGTTAAAGCTTTTCCATTATATCCCCTTGAAGTCATGGCTGAATAAACTTCATTGCTTATGAAATAAGTTTTTCCAAGAAGTATAGACATTGAGTTTGATATAAACTGTCTTTGTTCACCTGTAGTTGTTTGTCCTACAGTTCGACTTTTCTTTGCTATAAACATATCAACTGTTGTTTGTAAAAGAAGGTAAATGTATCTGTGAGCCATTTCTAAAATTGTTATAAATACTGTTGGAATGCCTATTTTATTTAAGGCTTTTAAAAGCTGCGACCATTTGGTTGTAAGAGTTAATAGCAAACTCAATGAAACACATATCCCAACTCTAAGCACTAGTACTACTGCAGCCATAACGCCTTGTTTAGTGATGGATATTATTGGTGGAATTTGCCAAAAAAGAATTTGAATAGGATGTGAGAATTGAAATAAAATTAATAATGGTTCACCCGGTAAAAACGGGCTAAATATAGTTGGTATAACCATTACTACTGTGAAAAGGGGAACAATTAACCAAACTCTTTTTAAAAAAGACCTAATTGGAACTAGGGAGACCTTTGCTAACCAGATTATCCAAAAATTAAAAAATAGTAAAACTAAGGGTTGATGAATAAAATTGGCAGTAATTATTAAAAGTAAAGTGGCTATTATGTTTATTCTTGGATCAAGATTTTGTAAAAGACCATGCCGGGAAGCTATTTTCCCGGCGATAAATTCTTCTTTTATAACATTATTTAATTCATTGATTGTTTTTTCTAGAAAAGTAGATTTTTTAGATTTCTTCAGTTTAAATTTTAAGCTTTTTTGACACATATAAGCACCAATTATTTTTATTTAGTTTCATGAATTCCTTCATCTTTCCCTTTTAAAATTTTTCCAAATAAATAGGTGACAATACTTATAAGAATTATACCAACTATTGCTGCTGTGATGTAACCGATCGCTGATTGGAAAAAGCTTTGGTCAAATCCCGGGATACCATAATCTTGCATAAGTGCATGCCACTTGTCAGACATCTGTTCGAGGCCCTCTGGAACGAATCCGATCTTTTCCTTCAACTCATCTACTCCCCATTCTCCCCATGCACTACCTGATGCAAGCAACCCAAGTGGGGTAAGCACAGCAACTATTGCCATTCCTATCCATAATTTTACATAACTAAAAGCTTTTGATGGCGCATTAATTTTTTCTATACTTAGCATTTCTGGATTGCTTATTTGTAAATATTTTATTGCAAGTGCAGTTACCACACCCTCAACTGGACCTGCTACTGTCAGGTGTGCGAATGCCATTGCAGGTACTGCAAGATTTAATGGATATGGACAGTAAAGGGGTACGCCAGCAGCTGTATGAAATAATAACGGTTGAAGTCCTAACTCTATGCCTGCGCAGATTGCTGCAAGAACTATTCCAATATAACCTGCAATAAACCCTGCTATATATCGCTTTGCGCTGGTTATTTCAGAATTTTTAGTTAATAATTGGTAAATGAAATAGGAAGTAAATGGCAAGACAAAAGCCATGTTAAAACAATTGGCACCAAAAGCAAGTATGCCACCATCACCAAAAAGAAGTGCTTGGATTGCAAGAGCGATAGTTATACACAAGGTTGCAGCCCACGGACCAAAAATTATTGCAAGTAGAGATCCCCCAACTGCATGAGCAGTAGTCCCGTCTGGAATTGGAACGTTATACATCATTATTACAAATGAAAATGCTGCTCCAAGTGCCATCAATGGTACATATTTTTTATTAATAGTACTTTGAACCTTTTTTGCTGATGCCCACCAAACAGGAAGCATTACTGCTCCCATTACTGCGCATGTTTGTGGACTCAAATAACCATCAGGAATGTGCATCTAACTCCTCCTCTCTAATTTTTAATTTTGTAATCCAAAAAAATGATTACAAAAAATTGCTAAATCTTTTACACCCCCTTTATGTAAAAAAATAAAAGCCATGAAAGCTACCCTTTCTAGGGCTAAAAGCCTTCATGGCTTGTTTATAAGTTTAAAGTATCACTTTTAAATTTTATTGTCAAGGTTTTTAAATATTAACTTACAAAATTAACTTTAAATCCAATAGTAAAATCTTTAAATTGTTATATAATCTATAGCTATACGATTTTATAATTTTACAACTTTGAGGTGAGTGAAGCTGGATTATTTTATTGAAATAAGGGCATTTGCAGGTCTTTATAAGTTATTTAAGGACAGAGGTTGGGATCAACCCTATATTATAAAGCTTGACAGAGAGATTGACGGTTATCAGCTGCTAAAAATGTTAAACCTCAGTGAAGATGAAGTTGAGGCAATCTTTATAAACCATAATACCTGTGGATTGAGAGAAAAAATCAAGCCAGGTGATAGGGTGGGTCTGGTGCCCCCAGGAACTCCTGGAGTAGTAAGGACTTTATTGGGAATTAGGGGAGCAAAAAATTAACTTACTTAAAAAGAGATCTGGTATTGTTTAAGGCTATAAATAGGTTTTTTCAATATTCTTTAGATGCAAAGTCTTCTAATTTAATTTATTCTTTAGGACATATGAGGCTTCATTCTTGAAAGTTTATATAATATTGGTTAACTACAATAACTGGTATGACACGATTGAGTGTTTAGAGAGTCTCTATAAATTAAATTTTAAAGATTTTCAGGTGATTGTGGTTGATAATAATTCTTTAAACAATTCGATTGAATATCTGAAATTATGGGCTGAAGGAAAATTGGATGTTTTGATAGACCCTGAAAATCCTCTTAAAAAGCTTTCTTTTCCCTTCATTACTAAACCTTTAAAGTATGCCTTGTATAGAGATGATGAGTTTGAAAATGAGTCAGCACTCAATGACGAAGGTCTAATTTTTATACAATCTAGTTATAATGGCGGCTTTTCTTTCGGGAATAACCTGGGAATTAAGTATGCACTAAAGAAGGGCGATGCTGATTTTTTTTGGTTTTTAAATAATGATACAGTTGTAGATAGTAATGCTCTTAATTATGCCTTAGACGTATTTAATAGAGATATTAAAATTGGGTTGGTTGGTTCAAAAATATTATATTACCATAATTTAGACACTATTCAGGCCCTATGCGGTTGCAACAAAATAATTCCCTGGAACAATAACTCTTTTAAATGGCTCTACTTTAACACTAAAGATTTTCAAAATTTCAAAGAAAGCTTTGAGATCGAGGGAGCTTTGTTCGGTGCAAGTATGATGGTAAGTAAAGAGTGTTTAAGCGAAATTGGACTATTTGACGAAAGCTATTTTATGCAGGTAGAAGAAGATGATTTTTGTTTTAGAGCAAAAAAATACGGTTGGAAAATTTTTTGTTGTTCGAAATCTCTTGTGTATCATAAAGAGGGCGCAAGCACGGGCAGGGGGGTTATAAAGAGCTTTATTGGGAGAAAGAGTTTAAGGAATAATATAAAAAGGTTTTTGCAAACTCCCTGTTTACATCTAAGAAATAGATTTTATTTTATTAAGAAGTTTTTTGGAACCTTTTATTTCTACTTATTTTTATTTATAAATTTCTATCTCGTATTAAGGCTAATATTAGGTATTATAGTTTATGACGATCAAAAATTCAAAAGGATCAAATTTCTATTAATTGCTGTTTATGATGGCATCAGAGGAAAAATGGGAAAACCAAAATGGATAAACTCTTGACCAGAAAAATAACATATTTAAACCCTAATTCTAAGATGACAAAAATAAAAAAGATTATAGATTTTTTTGGTTATAGATTTTTCTGTAAAAATAGATCTGATCTTCACAATTTAGATCTGAATAGCTTTCAATCTATCTGCATTGTTCAGATGGGGCATATTGGCGATTTTTTGCTAAGTATTCATATGATCAGCGAAATTAGAGAACATTTTAAAGGAAAGCTTATTTTAGCTATTAATAAAAATACAGTAGAACTGGCCTCAAATCTTAATGGTATAGACGAGATTATTGTTTTAGAGCATCCAAGAAGAATTTATTCCAGATCGGATAATAACTCTTTTTTTTCTGCCTTGAAAAGCTTTTCTAAGATAGATGCCGATGTGGTTCTCGAGGTAAGAGGAGATATAAACCTCATACCATTTATACGTTTTTTCTCAAAATATAAATATCTAATAGGCTTTGATGTTGGCGGTGGTGGCTTTTTGCTTGATAAAGCGCTTGAATATCCATATGGAGAACATATTACAAATACATATAATAAATTTTTAGATTTTTTTCAAATAAAAATTCCAGAGATTAGAAAGCTTGACAGTTATTATGATTTGAAAATGACAAATCCAGTAAAATATAATAAATATATAGTTATTGCCGTTGGTCATACAGGCGCTTCATCTAAGGACTGGAAGATAGAAAACTTTTTAAAACTTATTGATATGTTGTTAAAAGACGGCTATTTTATAGTATTAATTGGCAAGGTTACAAAAGATGAAGAAAAAATATATAACCAGATCCAGGATAAAAATCTTTTAAACCTGAGCAACAAAACGACATTAATGGAACTTTTTTCTATCTTAAAGGGTGCTGAAATTTTTATCGGACCTGATAGTGGACCTACTCATGCTGCCGCAATGCTTGGCATTAAAACTATTGCATTATATAGTGGTATGATAGATTTTAACGTTTTTAGGCCTATAGATATATGTAATAATGTCAGTATTATTAAGGTTAATGTGCCTTGTGAAAAGTGTTTTATGTCAAATTGTAAGGACAATATTTGTATGAGTTTGATAACTCCTGAAATGGTGTATAAAAGAGTAATAGAAAATGTTAAATGTATACCTGAGAAAAGCTCACATCTTGAAAAAAGCAATATATAAGTCTTGAAGCATTCTAGATTATTAGAAAATTTTATATCGCTTTCTACATTACAAGTAGCAAATTATATTTTGCCGCTTATAACCTTGCCCTATCTCGTAAGGGTTTTAGGGCCTGAGAAGTTTGGACTTATAGCTTTTGCGCAAGCCTTTATCGGGTATTTTAATGTTTTGACTGATTATGGATTTAATCTGTCTGCTACAAGAGATATATCTATTAATAGAAAAGATAACGATAAAGTATCTGAGATCTTTAGTAGTGTGATAGTTATAAAATTTGGGTTGCTCATATTATCATTATTTATAATGACTCTTATAATATTTTCTTTTGATAAATTTAGGAGTGAGTGGCCTATTTACTATTTAACTTTTGGGGTGGTGATAGGGCAAGTGCTTTTTCCTGTTTGGTTTTTCCAGGGAATGGAAAAGATGAAGTATATTACTTTTCTAAATATTTTAGCTAGAATTATATTTACTATATCAATATTTATTTTTGTGAAAAACGCTTCTGACTTTTTATATGTTCCGATATTGAGTTCTTTAGGATCTATAGTTGCAGGCGTTTTAGCATTGTGGATAGTATTTAAAGACTTTGGAATAAAGTTTAGAATGCCCGATTTTGAGAAGGTAAAGTTTCATCTAAAAGAAGGTTGGTATATATTTATTTCTACAGTAGCTATAAGTTTATATACTACATCAAATACATTTATTTTGGGATTGTTTACAAATAATATTCTAGTAGGGTATTATTCAGCAGCGGAAAAGATTATAAGAGCTGCTCAGGGGCTATTAAGTCCTGTCTCGCAAACAATATTTCCTCATGTTAGTAAGTTAATGAATGAGTCGAAGGATGCAGGCATAAAGTTTATAAGAAGAATTACATATTTAATAGGCGGCTTAAGTTTTGTAATATCTTTAGTTATATTTATACTTGCTAATTTGATTGTAGAAATAATTTTAGGTAGTCAATACACAGAATCTATAATTATTTTAAGAATTTTAGCATTCTTACCGTTTTTAGTTGGATTAAGTAATGTTTTTGGTGTACAAACCATGCTTACTCTTAACTATAAAAAAGCATTTACAAATATAATCGTATTTGCAAGTGGTGTTAATATATTTTTAGCTATTATCCTGGTACCCATATATAATGATATAGGAACTTCAATATCTGTTTTAATTACTGAAATGATAATTACCATATCTATGTTTTTGTTTTTAGAATCAAAGGGGATAAAAATATTAGGAGTCAAAAATGTTTGATTATATAATAGTCGGCTCAGGGTTTTCTGGTTCTGTAATGGCAGAAAGAATAGCAAAAGTTTTGAATAAAAAAGTTTTGATAATAGAGAAACGAAACCATATAGGTGGAAATTGTTATGATTATAAAGACGTAAATAATATAACTGTTCATAAATATGGACCACATTTATTTCATACTGATTACAAAGAAGTATTTGACTATCTATCAAACTTTACTGATTGGCAACCTTATCATCACAGAGTTTTAGCCTTTATAGATGGTAAAAAAGTTCCAATACCTTTTAACCTTAATACTCTTTTCGAAGTTTTTCCTAAATCCTTAGCAGAAAAGTTAGAAAGAAAGCTAATTGATAAGTATAGCTATAACTTGAAAGTTCCTATTTTAGAACTTTTAAAAGAGGAAGATAAAGATTTAAAGTTTTTATCAAACTATGTATATGATAAGATATTTAAAAACTACACAGCAAAGCAATGGGGATTAAAACCAGAAAATATAGACCCACAAGTAACAGCAAGGGTTCCAATTTGTATAACTAAAGATAACAGATATTTTACAGACAAATATCAGGCCATACCAAATGAAGGATATACAAAAATATTTGAAAGAATGTTAAACCATCCAAAAATCAAGATAATGCTAAAAACAGACTTTAAAGAAGTAATTGATATAGATTATGCAAACAAGAAAATATACTTTATGGGGCAAGAATTTAAAGGGAAGCTAATTTTTACTGGAATGATAGATGAGATATTTGACTTCAAATATGGATATCTGCCTTATAGAAGCTTAGAGTTAAGATTTGAAACAATAGAAAAAGAATTCTATCAAGAGGTAACAGTTGTAAATTATCCAAACGACTATGATTTTACAAGGATAACCGAATTTAAACATATTCATCCAATAATGACAAATAAAACTACAATTTTGAAAGAATATCCAAAATCATATCAACCAAATATAGATATACCATATTATCCTGTTTTTACTAAAGAAAACCAAGAGCTTTATAATAAATATAGAGAAGAAGCAGGGAAGTTTGATAACCTAATACTTTTAGGCAGATTAGCAGAGTATAGATACTATGACATGGATGATGTTATAAAAAGAGCTTTAGAAGTGTTTGAGGAGAGAATAAGATGAGCAATAGCGTTTGTGCAGTGGTGGTTACTTATAACAGAAAAGATTTACTAATTGAATGTTTAGAAGCTTTAAAAAAGCAAACGAGACCTATACAAGGAATATATCTTATAGATAACACTTCTACTGACAAAACTCCAGAGTTACTATTGGAAAAAGGTTATATAAGTGAATTGCCACCTCAAAATTTAAAAGAACCATGGGCAAAAGAATTTACCATTCAAAACTTAACCAATATGGAAGATATAAAACTACACTATGTCAGAATGCATGAAAACACCGGTGGAGCAGGTGGATTTTATGAAGGAGTTAAAAGGGGATATGAAAAAGGTTATGATTGGCTTTGGTTAATGGATGATGATGGAATTCCAACAGAAACAGCTTTAGAAAGTCTAATATCTAAAATTAAAGCATTTGATAGAAGTAAAATAGGGTTTTTATGCAGCAAAGTATTATGGACCAATAAAACTCCACATATAATGAACATACCAGCAGTTAAACCACTTGTTAATGGAATACCATTTAACTTTTTTGAAGAAAAAGATGTTTTATTAGTAGAATCGGCCAGCTTTGTGTCAATTTTAATTAGAAGGGAAATTGTACAAGCTGTTGGATTGCCTATAACAGAATTTTTTATTTGGGCAGATGATGTTGAATATACATTAAGAATAACAAAAAACGGTTTTTTTGGTTTATATGTTAAAGACAGCATTGTTATACATAAAACAAAAAGCAACTATTCTTCTTCTGGAGTATATGATTGGAGATTTTATTATAATGTGAGGAACTGGCTATGGATTTATAAACTCCATTATAAAAATAGATATATTTATCTTTTATTAAAGACGATTTTATTGACACCTAAACTACCTCTGAAAGTTTGGCATGTAAATATAAAAGCAAGTATTGATAGTTTTATTAAAAAACCTAAAGTGGATTATTGTAAAGAAATAGATAAATATGAGCGTTGAAATTTATTCAGATACTAAAATTTATATTGCTTGCCCTGCAAATTTTGCTACAGGTGGGCCAGAACTTTTACATCAGCTTGCTTATCATTTTATAAATAATTTGAAAGTAGAAACTTTTATGTATTATTATAACTTTAATGGTAATAAACTCAAAACTCCAGTACATTCTGAATATGAAATGTATAATGTTCCTTATGTATTGGAAATTCCAATCAATGAAGACAATTATAAAAATATTTTAATCTATTATGAAGGTAAAAAAGAGCTATCTTTATCCTCAAATTTCAAAAATATAAGAAAAGGTATCTGGTTTGTAAGTGTAGATAATTATTATCTAGAAAAGTTAACAATAAAAGATTTTTTTAATATAAGAGTGATAAATAAAATATCAAGAATCGTGTTTGGTAAACCATTATTAAACTTTGACAGAACCTCAAAGAAAGTTTTAAGTGAGCTTATAAATAAATATGATTATAAAAAAGATCCTTTATTAAGACTTGCAGATTTTTATATGACCAATTCTTATCGAGGAATGAAGTGGTTTGATAGTTTGAAACCTTTGTATTATTTATCTGAATATCTAAATGAAAACTTTTTAAAAACACAAACAGATTTAACCAAAAAAGAAAATATAGTAGCATACAATCCTCAAAAAGGATTTTCTTTTACAAGAAAAATAATTTCTGCAGCTAAAAACATAAAGTTTATACCTTTGATAAATATGAGTAGAAAGGAAGTTATTCAAACACTTCAAAGAGCAAAGGTTTATATTGATTTTGGTAATCAT